>JAXDLF010000234.1:0-15769 GCA_034666765.1 Chloroflexota bacterium | reverse complement strand
CCGAAGAGGATGAGGATCGTGATCGCGCCGACGTAGATCAGCACTTGGAACAGCGCGATCGTCTCCGCGCCGAGGAGCAGGAACATCCCGGCCATCGACGCGAACGTGAGCGCCATGAGCAGCGCCTGCGCGGTGATCCGCCGCAGGATCACGACGCAGACGCCCGCCCCGATGATCCCGATCGAGAAGACGGCGAAGAAGAACGGCTCGAGGAAGTCGAACACTTAGGGCGCCAGGCGCACGTCGCGCATCGCGACGCCCTCCTTCGTTCGGGCGCGGAACCGCAGCAGCCTGCGCCGCTGGGTGAAGGGAAGGCCGAGGACGAGCGCCGCCACGAGGAGCCAGTTCACGATGGCCAGCGGCAGGCGCGGGTCGGCGAACGCCAGGATCAGCACGGCCGTGGCCATGATGTTGACGAGCGCGATGGGGATCAGCACCTTCCAGCAGAAGCCCATGAGCTGATCGATGCGCAGCCGCGGCAGCGTGGCGCGGATCCACATGAACAGGACCACGAACATGTACGTCTTCAGGGTGAACCAGAGGACCCCGAGGATCGGCAGGGCGTCGACGCCCGGCCCGTGCCAGCCGCCGAACCACAGGGTGGCCATGATCGCCGAGACGACGGTCACCTCACCGTACTCGGCGAGGAAGAAGATGCCCCAGCGCATGCCCGAGTACTCGGTCAGGAAGCCGGCGACGAGCTCGGATTCGGCCTCGGGCAGGTCGAACGGATTGCGGTTCGTCTCGGCCAGCGCCGCGATCAGGTAGGTGACGAAGGCCATTGGCAGGATGAGGACGTTCACGAGCGGACCCGGCTGGGAGTTCGTGATGTCCACCATCGACAGCGAACCCACGTACAGGACGACCGTCACGAGGGCGAGGATCTGCGGCACCTCGTAGGAGATGAGCTGGCCGGCCGAGCGCAGGCCGCCCATGAGCGAGTACTTGTTGTTGGAGGCCCACCCGGCGATGACGACGCCCAGCACGGTCATCGACCCGAGCGTCGTCAGGTAGAGCAGGCCGACGTTCAGATTGGCCCCGACGAAGTCGGGGCCGAACGGGAGGACGACGAACGATGCGAGCATCGGGCTGAACACGATGGCCGGCGCCGCGAGGAAGAACGGCGCGTCGGTGAGCTTCGCGCGGATGTCCTCCTTGCTCAGCAGCTTGATCGCGTCGGCGAACGTCTGGAGCAGGCCGAACGGGCCCGTGTGATACGGACCGACGCGGTCCTGCATCACCGCCTGGATCTTGCGCTCCAGGAAGATCTGGGCCAGGGCCCCGTTGAGCACCAGGAAGATCGCCAGGCCGACGGCGATGACCAGCCGCAGCACGGCCCAGATGGTGGGATCGATCCCGAACGGTCCGACGGGCATCGCTCAGCCTCCGCGCGCGTCGCTGCGCGGCGGGAGAAAGCTTTTCCGCAGCGGATGTCCGGGGAACGACTCCTCGAGGAAGATCCGCCGCAGATCGGGATGGCCGTCGAAGATGATGCCGAACATATCGTAGGTCTCGCGCTCGCACCAGTTCGCGCCCGGCCACACACCGGACAGCGTCGGGATCCGCGGATCCATCTCCGAGCACGCGGTCCGCAGCATGACGAACACGTGGGTCGTCGTGCCGCGCACGAAGGTCACCGAGCGGAGCTCGGCACCGGTGTCGACACCCGCGTTCACCGAGTAGAGATCGCATTTCGTCAACGGATCGTCGCGGACGAGCGTCGCGACCTCGACCAGGTGGTCGCGATCCACATCGAGCACGATCATGTCGTGCAGCGTCGACACCCGCGCGCGCGCGCCGAGCTTCGCGCGAAGCGCGGCTGCCACGGGCGCGAGATCGATCGTCGGCCGCGGCGCGGCTAGTACCACCGCAGCGCCTGCTTCCGCCACGCGTAGAACAGGCCGACGACGAGGATGAGGATGAACACGGCCATCTCGATGAGGCCGTTCCACCCGAGCGATCGGAACAGCACGGCCCACGGGAACAGGAAGATCACCTCGACGTCGAAGACGACGAACAGCAGGGCGAAGATGTAGAAGTGGCTGGGGTAGCGGCCCCATGCTTGGCCGACCGGCTCCTCGCCGGACTCGTAGGTGCGGGACTTCTCGATGGACGGTTTGCGCGGTGCGATGAAGTTCGACACGCCGAGCAGGACCGTCACGAAGCCCGCTCCGACCAGAAAAAAGGCGAACACATAGAAATAGGAGAGGTTGTAGTCGGGCACTCAGACGTAGCGTACGAACGGTCCTAGATCGCCGCAAACCAGGGTCGATCCAACCGATCGGCTGCTCCAATGGTCCCTGTTGCCGTAACGCGCCCCACCCGTTGTGCGGTTGACACGTTGTGAGCTGCAGAGGTACGGTGCCGCTGTTCCCGAAGGATGAGTACGCAATGCGTACATGTTTTTCGTGGGGTCCGGTCACCGTCGCGGTGACCGCGCGATGCGTGGGGAGGTCAGGGTATTGAGGGCGACGCTCAATAGGCCATCAGCCAGCACACCGGGGTGGCTGCATTTCGATCAGGTCGCCCAGGGTGCTGGCGGAAGCTTCGAGCACCTCATCGCCATCGCTACCCGCCAGCTGGGCCGCCGCGCGCTGTTCGTGGTGGTCAATCTCCTCGTCGCCGGCGTCGTCATGTCCCTTCCGTTCATCGCCAGCAACGCGTCGCGGTCCGACGCCCAGACACTCGGCGCATCCGCGGCGATCGGCTCGACGAGCGTCGCGCCTGTCGACGGGATGCCGGATGTCGCGCGCGCGGTGCTGCAGTCCCGCGGCCAAACGATCGCCGCGGGGCGCAATCCGGTGACCCTCACCGCGGAGGGCGTGCGGTCCGTCCAGGAGTACACCCTCTCCGCGAAGGACACGCTGTGGACGATCGCGAACTACTACGGTCTCTCCGCCGAGGCGGTCGCGTTCGCCAACGGCATCAAGGACCCCTACCACCTGCCGGCCGGGAAGAAGATCGTGATCCCGCCGCAGGAGGGTGCGCTCTACACGGTCGCGGCGGGCGACACCGTCGCGTCCGTGGCCGCGCGCTTCAAGGTCGATCCGACCGTGATCACGGACGACAACCGTCTCTATTACGGCGAGCCCGAGCACTTCGTCGCGGGCCAGGTCGTCTTCGTCGCGCGGGCCGCGCTGCCGACCCTCCCGCCGCCACCGGAGCCCGTCTTCACCTCGGCGGTCATCGCCCGCGCGGCAGCGCCCGCGCCGTCGGCGCAGACCACGGGGTACCTCGCCTGGCCGGTCAACGGGATCATCACCCAGTACATGTGGGCCGGGCACACCGGCGTCGACATCGCGGCGCCGTACGGCACCGGCCTCGCCGCATCGGTCAGCGGCGTCATCAGCGAGAACGGGTGGGTGGCCATCGGCGGCCTGCACATCTGCGTCCGCAGCGGGACCCTCGAGGAGTGCTACTTCCACATGAGCGCGGCGTACGACTCGGTCGGCACGGCGGTCACGGCGGGCCAGATCATCGGCGCGATCGGACTCACCGGCGTGACGACCGGCCCCCACGTCCACTGGGAGACGAAGATCAACGGGCAGTTCGTGAACCCGCTCACCGTGCAGCCCTAGCGGCCGTCACAACACTGAATCGAAGAGGCCGGGGCACATCCCCGGCCTCTTCGCATACTTGGGGCATGTTCCTCGCCGTGCACAGCGACCGCTCGGGCCGGGTGTTCGTGTCCGCCGACTACGGCGCGGCCGCCCTGGACGGCACGCTGCCCGGCGGCCTCGACCGCGCGATCCCCCTCCCGGCCGGCGCCCGGCTCATCCCGCTGGCGGACCGCGCGGCGATGGGTCTCGACCGGCGAGGCTTGCCCCGGTCGCTGGGGGCCGCCCGCTGGGCCGTGGGGGCGATCCTTCCACCGCGTCACGTACGCACCCACCTGCCGGCGGTCGACGCGGCGAGCGACACGGCGCCGCTCGAGCCGCTGCCCTACGCCGCGGTGGCGGCGGACGCGGCCGGCGAGCTCGTCGCGGCCGCGATCGCGATCGGGCCCGCCGACGCCAGCACGGCCGAGGACATCGGTTCCGCGATCACGCGCCGCCTGCGCGCCGAGCCCTCCAACAAGCTCCTGCGCCAGCTCGCGCGCTGCGCCCGCGACTACCAGTGCGCCGCAGCGCGGAACGCGTTCCTCGGCCGAGGAGACTGCGCGCTGCCGCTCGGCGCGCCGGCCAACGACGAGGCCGCGCCGCTGGTCGCGCTGCGCCGGCACGAGGAGCGCGCGCCGCTCGAGCCGTTGAAGCTCCAGATCCCGGTCGCCGACGCCGCGGCCGTGGCGATCGCGCACTTCATCGCCGGCGGCACGAGCGTGTCGTTCGGCCACGCGTGCGAGGGCGAGCCGCTCGAGATCGTTCGCGACGTCGCCGATGTCATCATGCGCATCCGCCGGGAGCGCCCCGACGGCGCGATCGAGCTCCGCACGAGCGGCTCATCCGCCCCGGGGCTCGGCCGCGCCGCCGACGCCGGACTCGACCGGGTCGTCGTGCGGATCGCGTCGGCGCACGGGCCGACCTACGAGCGCGTGCACCGTCCCATCGGTTTCCGGTGGACCGACGTGCGCGCGACGCTCCGCGAGGCCGCGTCGCGAGGCCTCGTCACGACCGTCGAGCTGCTCTCGCTGCCCGGGCTGACCGACCGCGAGACCGAAGCCGCCGCGCTGGTCACGCTGCTCGGCGAGCTCGCACCCGGGACCGAGCTGCGGATCGCCAACCTCGCCGCCGATCCATACGCGCTCCTCGCGCGCGTGCCCGGTGGCGCGACCGTCGGCGTGGCGACGCTCATCGATCGCCTTCGCGCTGACGCGGCGCACGTGCGGCTGGCGGCCTGAGCGGTGTTCCTCGATCGGGCGCGGATCACTGTCAAGGGCGGGGCCGGCGGGCGCGGCGTCATCTCCTTCCGCCGCGAAGCGCACGTCCCCCGCGGCGGACCCGACGGCGGGGATGGCGGGCGCGGCGGGAGCGTGGTCCTGCGCGTGGACAGCGGCATGACGACCCTCTCCGATTTCCGGTTCCGCAAAGCCCTCGCGGCGGAGAGCGGGGATCCCGGCGGCGGGAAGAACAAGAGTGGGAAGGCCGGCGCGGATCTCGTGGTCCGCGTCCCGGAGGGCACGATCGTCGTCGACCGGGCCACCGGGCTGCGGGTGGCCGATCTCCTCACGCCCGATGAGGAGGTCGTCGTCGCGCGCGGCGGCCAGGGCGGCAAGGGCAACGCGCGTTTCGTGTCGAGCACCCGGCGCGTGCCGCGCATCGCGGAGGACGGGTCGCCGGGCGAGGCCCACGAGCTGGACCTCGAGCTCAAGCTCATCGCCGACGTCGGGTTGGTCGGGCTGCCGAACGCCGGCAAGTCCTCGCTCCTCGCGGCGCTCACCCGCGCGAACCCGAAGATCGCCGACTACCCGTTCACGACGCTCACCCCGAATCTTGGCGTGGCCCGGCTCGAGGACCGGGAGCTCGTCATCGCCGACATCCCCGGGCTGATCGAAGGCGCGCACACCGGCGCGGGCCTGGGCGAGGAGTTCCTGCGCCACATCGAGCGCACGCGCCTGATCGTCCACGTCGTCGATCTCGCCCGGGACGACCCGGTCGCCGACATCGCGGTCGTCGACGCCGAGCTCTCCGCCTACGGCCGCGGGCTGCTCGAGCGGCCACGGCTCTTCGCGTTGAACAAGCTCGATCTGTACGAGGCCCGCGAGCGATCGGCCGTTGTCGCGAGCTCGCTCGGCCCGGACGCGATCGCCGTGTCCGCGGTCAGCGGCGAGCACGTCCCCGATCTGCTCAAGCGGATCTTCGCGACGTGCCCCCCGCGCGAGCTCGTCGCCGCCGCGGCGCCGGGCGAACGACGGATCCTGTTCAGCGGCGGCGGCCGCGACTGGACCGTGAAGAAGGAGAAGGACGGATATCGCGTGCGCGGCGAGCGAGTGGAGCAACTCGCGTCCGGCATCGATTGGGAGAGCCCGGATGCGGCCGCGTACTTCCAGCGATTGCTCCAGCGACAGGGCATCGAGAAGGAACTGCGGCGGCTCGGGGTGAGCGACGGCGACACCGTCCGGATCGGCGCGAAGGAGCTCGAGTGGACCGAGGGCGGTCCTCGATGAGGATCGGCGTGTTCGGCGGCACGTTCGATCCGGTCCACGTCGGTCACCTGGCCATCGCCAACGCCGCGCTCGAGTCGGTGCCGCTCGACCGGGTGCTGTTCGTGCCGGCACGCCGGGCTCCGTTGAAGGAGCACGGGCCGGTCGCCGGCGAAGCCGATCGGCTCACGATGCTCGAGCGCGCCGTGGCCGGCGAGCCGCGGTTCAGCGTCTCGCGGATCGAGCTCGACCGCGACGGACCCTCGTACACCGTGGACACGCTCGAGGCCCTCGCCGGACCCGACGACCTGTTCCTCATCCTCGGCGCCGACGCGCTCGCGGCGCTGCCGCGCTGGAAGGACCCCGAGCGCATCGCGGCGCTCGCCACGCTGGTGGTCGCCGACCGGCCCGGTGCCCCCGAGCGGGTGGGCGACGCGCCGGTGGTCCGGTTCGACGCCCCGCGCCTCGACATCAGCTCGCGCGAGCTTCGCGCCCGGGCCGCCAGGGGTCGGTCCCTGCGGTACCTTGTTCCGGACGCCGTCTGGAAGCACATCGAGGCGCGCGGCCTGTACCGCGTGGAGGGATCAACGTCCGGAACGACCTGAGCCCGCGCGCGCTCGCCGACCTCGTCATCGAAGCGGCAACCGACAAGAAGGCCGAGGACATCCTCGTCATGAACGTGTCCGAGGTCACGAGCATCGCTGACCTGTTCATCCTGTGCAGCGGCCGCGGCGAGCGGCAGGTCCAAGCCATCGCGGACGGCATCGTCGAGTCGGCGAAGGCCGCCGGGCGGATGCCGGTCGGTGTGGAGGGCTACAGCTCCGGCCGCTGGGTGCTCATCGATCTCGGCGACGTCGTCGTCCACGCCTTCGTTCCCGAGGAGCGCGATCTCTACAAGCTCGAGCGCCTCTGGGGCGACGCGCCCATCGTGCTGAAGATCGAGTAGGGCCGGTCAGGCTTTCGGCTTTTTCATCGGCTTCGCGCGCTTCCGCTGCAACCAGCTCGCGCGATACCAGATCGCGCCGTAGACGAGCACGCCGAGCACGCCGAACAGCAGGTCGTTCATCGAGTCCTGGGTGTCCCGGACGTTGTGGGTATGCAGGATCAGATCGCCGTAGAACTCCTGGATCTCGAGGATGACGTGTAGCAGCGTCGCGATGCCGATCGCGGAGATGATGGGCTCGCCGAACGCGCCCGCGATGACGAGCGCGAGCGCCCCAGGTCCGTGAAAGTGCGGAATGTGGTCCCAGTGCTCCCAGGCGTTGTACAGATTGAGCGAGTTGCCGAGCATGTCGACGAAGAAGATCGAGAGGTAGAGATCGTCGTACCACCAGGGGTACGCGCTCCACTCCTTCTTCCGATAGCGGAGCTTCCAGATGGCCGGGAACACCATCGCGAAGCCGAAGCTGATGATCACGTCGCGCGGGCCGAGGGCCTTGCCGCTGAACCGCTCGTCGCCGGCGTTCACCAGCGCGTCCACGCTCATGACGAGGATCGCGAGGCGGAGCAGGACATTGACGAGCGCGCCGGCCGGCGCGTGCGCCCGGTCCAGCAGCGGGACGCGTGCGAGCGGGCGCGAGCGGGCCATCGGGACGCCGAATGCAGGGCGCATGCCTTCGTGCCGTTGCGTTTTCCGAACCGGCAGGCCACTCTGTGGCGGTTGGATCCGCTGGCGCGTCAGGCGTTCGTCTGCGAGGCCGAGCTGACGCTACCCCGGGACACCGATCCTGCGGCCGTCGGCGCCGCCGTCACCGCCGCCCTCTGCGGTGACTGGGAGCATCAGGGGCCCTGCCGCTGGCCCCACAACAGCCACATCGAGCCCGAGGGCGACGCGTTCGCGTTCAAGACCGTGTTCGTCGCCGATATCGTCGAGGGCGCCGACATCCAGAAGCGCATCGGCGACGCCCTACGCGGCCAAGAGGGATGGACCGTGCGCCGCATGACCGGGCGGGCGGTGGCGCCGTCGGAGGAGCCCCTCGCGCAGCGCCTGGCCCGACTCGGAGAGCTCTAGCCCGCTCGACTCGCGCTCTTCGCCGACCGGGGGTTGGGCCGGCGGCGGCTCACCCGCCGCCGGCCACCCGCTTAGCGCGCTTCCGCGACGGATTCGAACAGCTTGAACGCGAGATCGCCGCCCGACGCGTTGTGGACGACCAGAGCGTAGGTGCCGGCGCCGTCGGTCAGCGCCGCGACGTCGACGACGCCACCGTCGTCCACGGTCGCGGTCGCGAGGGGCTTGCCGCTCGGATCGACGATCGTGATGGTCGTGCCGGCGATCGCCTCCATGACCACGTCGAGGCTGCCTGCCGCCGGCTCGACGACGAGCGCGAAGACCGGATCCGATCCGGCGACCGCCGTGTCGATGACCGTGCCGACGGCCTCGTACACCGTGTGGCCGACCGGCGTGAGGATGTCCCCGCCCGTGACCGTGAAGCCGTCCACGTACGCCATGTCCCGGTAGGGATCGGACGACGCGCGGGTCGAGATCACCGCGGTGTGGAGACCCGCGGGCAGGTCGCGGTGGACGTTCAGGATCTGCAGGTCGAGCGTGCCGCCGTTGTCGGGATGCGTGGGATCACTCGCGGCGCGATGGAGATCGACGGTCTGGGTGGTCCCGTCGATCGTGATGTCGAGCGCTGAGCCACGGGGACCGGTGCCGACCGCCACGTCGAGCCCGGTGCCGGTGAACTGGAACGATTCGCGGCCGTTCTTCTCCATGCCGACGTTCCGGCACAGCTTGCCCTCGCCGAAGCGATCGTCGTTGAGATCGTGCCACCCCCCGCTGCTCTGGACGTTCTCGTCCCGGCAGTCGACGTGGCTGGGCGGCTGGGTCCGGGGTCCGAGGGTCGCGTCGAACGGCGGGCTCGCGTCCACCGTCCGCATTGGATCGACGATGAGCTTCTCGATCGTCTCGGCCGGGCCGGCCATCGCGAACGCGTTGGCGCCGGTGATCGGCGCGCCTACGGCGAGGCCGAAGGCGGCAAGCGGCGCCCGCAGCGTGATGGCGCCATCGCGTGCGGTCCCGATGACCGGGTACCCGGGATCGGTGTGGTAGCCCGCGCCGAGGATGGATTGACCGTTGATCAGAGCATCGTTCGCGTCGATCGCGCCGCCGAAGAAGCGGATTGTGCCGTCGGAGTTGTATTCCATCGACAGGTGGAAGACGTTCTCGGCGGTGGAGAACCGGAACACGTACTGGAGCCGGTCCGCGGGCAGGTTCACCTGGGTGACGGCGTTGTAGCCGGCCAGTGCCCGGGCCATGCCCGCCCGGCTCGCGTCGGCGACCGGGATCCGGGCGACGAGGTCGGCGCCCGAGGTGGAGACGGAGGCGCCGAGCAGATCCAGCGCCGGCAGGTTGGTACCGGCCGCGGTGTTGGGCCAGGTCGCGTCCCCGCGGGGATCGGTCCTGCCGTTCTGAGGGATCGTTACCGCGATGGAGCCGCTGCGCGTGCCGGTGGGCGCGAGCAGCGACGGGCCACTCACTTCCTTCGCGAACTGGGTGAACGGCCCGTTCTTGGCGCTGTTCGTCCGCGGCTCGGCGGCGAGGCCGTTGTTGTTGTCCATGAACACGACGCCGACCCGGCCGTCCTGGTCCATGCCCAGGTCGATCATGTCGAGGAGTGACCGATCGCCGGAGCACGTCGTGCCGGACGTGCAGACCTGGCCCCGATGGTCGATGCGGTGGCTCACGGTGCCCGACACGACGGTCGGCGCCGTTCCCCGAGCGAGGGCGAGCGCATCGGTGATGATCGCGGCATAGGTATTCCAATGCGCGGTGTCCGGGCAGCTGTCGGAGAGCCCCACGCAGTCGGTGCTACCCATGTAGGTGATCGCGATCCGGCCGGGATCGCCGGCGGTGACCGCGGGGAACACCGCACTGCCGACGGCGGGCAGGCTGACTCGGACCTGCGGCGTCCAGTAGGTGGCCGGTCGGCCGCCATGGGTCGGATCGTTGCGCGGGTCGTCGATCGGCGAGACCGCGAGGTAGACGATCCCACCGCTGACCCACACGGCGTAGAGGTTGCCGCGCGCGTCGAGGTTCAGCCAGGGGAAGATCGCGGGCTGGTCGCTCGTGACGAGATTCGACCGCCAATTCGTCGGCAACTGGTAGCCGGTCGCCTCCGCGCTCGCGACCTGGTAGCCGCCGCCGTTGCGGTACGGCACATAGACCCAGCCGCGCGCCGGGCCATGGGTGTTGTCGACGCGCAGGTTGCCCGACTGGCTCACGTCGAGGATCTGCGGCACCGGCTGATCGACCGGCGTGCCGTCGACGGTCACGCCGAGGACGTACACCCCGGCCAGCGGCACGTGGTACGAGAAGAACGCTTCGAGGGGCTTCACGACCGTGACCAGGCTCGGGTCGGCCCAGGCCAGCCACTGCCGGTCGACGCCGCTCGATGCGTTGGTGACCGCGAACTGCCGGCTCAGCGGCCAGGTGTCCCCGTGATCGGTGGATGAGGCGAGGCCTTCGTTGACGACGGCACCTTCCTGGTCGGCGAAGAGGAGATCACCGTTGATCAGGTTGACCTCATCCTCCGAGTCGCCACCGCCGAGCAAGGCGCACTGCGGACGGTTACGCGTGCTGCAGGTGAGGTCCAGCAGGAAGCGGAACGAATCACCGCCGTCGAGCGAACGAGAGAGCTGGCTCGACTGGGTCCGCGAGGACAGCGGCCAGTCGACGAAGATCCGGTTGGGGTCGAGCCGTCCAGGCTTGGAGCCGGCGATCCGCCGCTCGAGCGTGGTCTGGGGCTCGGCGCCGAACAGGTGGGCCGACACGGTCGTCGACGGCGCGAACGCCAGGCTGGTTGTGGTGTCGAACACGACCGCCGGCGGCACCGGCACGGTGCCGGCGACGAACTGGAAGTTGGATGGCGTGGTCGTGGCGTCGTAATAGACCTGGATCCCGTTGCCGGTGATGAGCGAGGTCGCGGCGACCTGGATGAGCAGCTCGTGCGCGACGGTGCCGTTCACGAATACGGAGCCGTGCATCTCGGTGGGCGCGGCGGCGCTGCCAAGCGTGACGATGCCGCGGCCGATGACCTTCTCCGGCTGGCCGCGCGGGCTCGCGTAGACCGGATCGGCGAACACGGTGACCGACACCGACGTGCCCGCGGGGCTCGGGACGGTCCACCACCAATCGAAGTTCAGCTGCCCGACGGCGGCGCCACTGAAGCCACCATGCCAGTACAGCGTGAGCGGGTTACCGACGAAGTCCTGGTTGGCGACGCCGGTCGTGGTCTGCGTGACCGGCACCAGGCCGGTCGGCGGGTTCTGATCGAACGTCGCGCCGGCGACCGCGGTGTCGTCGGCGAACGCGGCGGCCTTGTCGGCTTGGTCGGTCGGCTTGCCGTGGAACCAGTAGGTGCCCGCGGCGGCAGCGGTCGACGGACTCGGGAGCGAGATGCCCGACACGAGGAGCGCGAGGGACGCCACGACCGTTACCAGCGCACGCATGTTCCCTCCAGGAATTTCCAATGGCCGAGTGAGCGGCCTGTGGCCCGTGCATCGCGCATGCGAGAACACGCTCGGTCGCATGGCCGCCCAGCGGTCTGGGGAACGGAGAAGCGCGGCAAACGCGGGCATTTCCCGCTTGGTCAAAAGATCGTCAATGACCGCCGGACCCGCGCGATCGGCTAGAGCAATCCGAGCAGGTGCCAGTACGGGAGGCAGAGCGCGAGGCCGGCGAGCGCGATGGCGTCGTACACCAGGGCCATCCGCCGGCCCTGGGCATGTGAGAACAGCCGGCCCTGCGACGCGCCATAGGCGACCAGGTACTCCGGCGACTGCGCCGGGATGTGCCAGCTCAGGCCGAGAGCCAGGATCGGGATGACCGCCAGCCACGGATGGATGCCCACGACCGGCGCGACGGGGATGAGCGCCAGGCTGAGCAGCAGGATGGCCTGATCGGCCGCGAGGAGCGAGCGCACGAGGATCGTGAGGACGCCGGCGAGCAGCACGAACGCCGGTCCGCCGATCCCGAGCTGCGCGAGGATCGGCGCGGCCTCCTGCCCGACGATCTTGTCGAGGCTCAGCCCCTGCGCGAGATTCGCGATCGTGAGCGCGACGCCGTAGAAGACCAGGTAGTCCCAGTCGAGGCTCGCGAGGTTGGACCGGCCGTAGAGGGCCATGACCGCGATGAACGCGATCAGCGCGATGAGGCCGGGATGGATCAGGAACTGGGGCGCGAGGATCCAGCCCACGAGCGTGAGCAGGACGATGCCGATGAGCGCGAGCTCGCGACCCGACGGCCGGCCGAGGACCGCGCGCTGGAGCCGCAGCGGATCGCGTGATACCGGCGCGATCGTCTCGCCACGGTGCAGGACGCGCAACGCGACGAACGAGCCCACGCCGATGATGACCGCGAGCGGCGCGGCGGCGAGGAACCAGCGCATCCACGTGAACTCGACCTGGGCCGCCAGCGGCATGAGGCTCCAGGCGAGCAGGCACACCGGGGAGCCGTTCAGGAACAGGAAGATGAACGGCCCCGAGCCGATCCAGGCCGACAGCCCGAGGACGGCGCTCGCCGGACTGCGGTCCCTGAGCTTCATCGCCTCCGCGACGCCGAGCGCGAGTGGCGCGCTCACCGCCGCCCGGGCCATGGCCAGCGGCAGGAGGGGCGTCAGCGCGATGCCGCTGAGGAGGAACGCCGCCGACTGCCAGCCGACCCGCGGCGGGATCCGCTCGATGAGCAGCAATCCGATGCGGAGGAGCAGCCCGGACCGGGACACCATGGCCGCGATCCCCAGCACCCCGAGGACGAAGACCCAGTTCATCGAAGCGAAGCCGGTGAGGGTCGCGTAGTCGTAGGTGAGCTTGCTCACGATCCACGTCGCGACGAGGCCGAGCGACACGACGACGTTCGGCACCGGCTCGGTGACCCAGAGCGTGATGGCGGCGAGCAGCAGGAGCACGAATCGCTTCTGCGCGAGGTCGATGAGCGGCGAGAACGCGACGATCGCGAAGGCCAGCGCGAGCACCAGGCCACCGATCTTCACCGCGGGATGGCGGGCGGTCCGCGCGGTCACGACCTGGGGCGGCGCGGCCGGTTGGAGCTCGTCACCCTGACTCTCGCTGTCCCGCCGCCGAAGCCGGCGCGCGAGCGTGGTGGCGACGGCCTTGGCCGCCGCCGGGTCTTGACCGAGGAGCTGCAGGAACTGGTCGCGGTCGAGGCGGAGGATCTCGCCCGCCGTGTCGGCGCGGATCGTCGCCGACCGCGGTTGGTCGACGAGGAGGGCGAGCTCGCCGACATACCGCCCGGGACCGATGGCGTTCATGCGCCGCTCGCCGCCGGCGTCGGCCGCGTAGATGCCCAGCGTGCCCCGAACGACGATGTAGACGCCATCGGCCGGGTCGCCTTCGCTGCAGATCACGTCGCCGGCGGCGAACGCGAGCGGGACCATGTAGCCCGCGAGTCGTGCCAGCGCGACGCGGTCGAGGCCCGAAAGCAGATCGACCGTGCGAAGGCGCTCACCGCGTTCGTCGTCGCCCGTCGTCACGCGGGCGCGATGATAGGCGCGATCCCGCGCGTACCATCGGCAGGGCGTTCACGCGGGGCGCGGAAGTGGGGCCGTTTCTCAATGCGGCGAGGCATCGAGCGCGCGGCGGAGTGGCTCGTCTCGAGGCCGTGGGCATTCGTCGCGGTCGTCGCACTCGTCGTGGTGGTGCCGATCCTGCTGCTCGGCGAGGTCTCCGCGGCCGACACCCAGGGGCGCCTCCGCGCGGAGCGCCTGGCCCTCGGCGCGCAGGCCGCCGATCGCGGCGCGGAGGCGGTCCAGACGGCGGTCTCCCGGTCGGTGCAACAGCTCGAGGACCTCGGGTTGTGCCTAGGCGGCTGCAGCCGACCGGAGCTGATCGCCGCGGTGCTGCGCGGTGACCGGATCGGGGTGAAGCTGGAGCTGACCTCGCCGACCTATGCGGGCACCTTCACGGACATGTCCGCGATCGACGTCGCCGACCGGGCAGGCACCGTCCTGGCGACGGTTACGACGTTGTCCGCGTTCACCGGCGGGACCGCGTTTCCGTCGGTACCGAGCGTCGCGAACCGTGACTACTTCCAGGTCGCCCTTGGCGGCTCGTCGACCGTCGCCGGCCTCACCGGCGGGCCGATGTTCCTGGATCATCCGGTCCTCATCGCGGTCCCCATCGATGCGCTGAACAGCCCAATGATCATCGGCGTACTCATCGGCGAGATCAGCGGCGACGACCTCGCCGGTCACCTCCAATCGCAGCTCGGGCCATTCGAAGATCTCTACATCCTGGACGGCGCGGGGCGGCTCGTCGGCCGGGCGGCGGTGCGGCCGACGGAGGCGATCGACCTCGGCGACGATCAGGTCGTGAAGCAGCTGCTCGCGGGGACGCGGGTCGCCGGCGAGCTCCGCGATCCGGTGACCGGGATGGTCGGGCTGCTCACATCGGCGCCGGTCGTCCTCGATGGCCGCCCGGAGTGGACGGTCGTTGCCGTCCAGCCGGCCGGCGGCGTGGAAGCCGAGACGGCCGGTGCGCTCGCCCAGCAGCGCGGCCTGCGCATCGCCCTCGTCGCGATCCTGCTCGCCGGCAGCTTCGCCTTCGCGCGCATCGCCGCGGGATCGCTCCGGCAGCGAACGGCCCTCGCCGCCGCGGTGGAGCAGGTCGAAGCGAAGAGCCGTGAAGTGGAGGCCGCCAACCGCCACAAGAGCGAGTTCCTGGCGAACATGTCCCACGAGCTGCGAACGCCGCTCAACGCCATCATCGGATTCTCCGAAGTGCTGAGCCAGCGGATGTTCGGAGAGATCAACCTCAAGCAGGACGAGTACCTCGGCGACATCCAGTCGTCCGGCCAGCACCTGCTCTCGTTGATCAACGACATCCTCGACCTCTCGAAGGTCGAGGCGGGCAAGATGGAGCTGCAGCCGTCCCGATTCCCGTTCGCCGACGCGCTCCAGGGGGTGGTGCTGATGGTCCGTGAGCGCGCGATCTCCCGCGGCATCGATCTGCGCATCGAGATCGATCCCGAGATCGGAACGGTCGAGGCCGATGAGCGCAAGGTCAAGCAGATCGTGCTCAATCTCCTCAGCAACGCGTTGAAGTTCACTCCGGCCGGCGGGCGGGTCCAGCTGCGCGCGACCTCCGAAGGCGACGGCCTTGCGGTCGCGATCAGCGACACCGGGGTGGGGATCTCACCGGACGATCAGGCACGCGTCTTCGAGGAATTCGCGCAGGCACGTGGGGGCGAGTCGGGCGAGCACGAGGGCACCGGCCTCGGGCTGACCCTCAGCCGGAAGTTCGTCGAGCTCCACGGCGGCAGGATCTGGGTCGAGAGCGAGCTCGGGAAGGGCAGCGCCTTCACGTTCACGCTGCCGCGCGCGAAGTCGCGAGCGCACGCCGCTTCGCCGGAGGAGGCGCCCGGCGGCTGAGCGTTCGACCCCGATGTGGCTGACCGCCGGCCATCCTCCCCGGCGACGAACCAGCGCCGGCCTTGCGTGACGGCATCGGATGTCGCGACCGGGAAGTGGCGCGAGTGCGGCCGCGACCAGGATGCAGCGCGGATCCGCATGACGAGACCACGTGAATCGAGCTCGACGCGATCGGCCGCCGCGCAGATCCCCTGAATGTTTGGATTGTTTGGCCTCGGTGGCTGCCACCCGTACACTGGCATTCTCGGTGAGCGGATTTCCTGAGCATTCACGCGTCCATCGCCCCCTGTCCGGGGCTGTA
>JAXDLF010000233.1:0-2694 GCA_034666765.1 Chloroflexota bacterium | reverse complement strand
GACGCCTGTCCGAGGGTTCGCGACGCAGCCCACCGGGTTCCCCGGTGGGGAACCCGGCGCCGCTTCGCAGCACCCGAGATGTCCGCGAGCTTTCGACTCGCGACACTAGACGGTCAGGCTGGCTCCGGCGCCGAGGCCAACGTCCGCGGTCGCTACGGCGTGATCGTGCTGTGCGTGAAGACGGGCGACGACGTCGACGTGATCCCCGCCGCCGACAAGCGGATCGAGAAGAGCGACATCATCGTCGTGGCCGGACCGACCAAGAGCATCGACCGGCTCGCCCGATAGGGGCGCTAGTGTCGCGGGTCGGAAGTTCGTTGACAGCTCGCGCGAGAAGCAAGCCTGACAAGGAGCAGGCCCGAAAGGCAGGCGGGACGCCTGTCCGAGGGTTCGCGACGCAGCCCACCGGGTTCCCCGGTGGGGAATCAGGCGCCGCTTCGCTGCACCCGAGATGTCCGCGAACTTCCGGCTCGCGACACTAGACCGCTGAGTCGAGCAGCTCCGCGCGCGCACTCTCGGGCGGTGTGCCGTACGCGTAGACCATCAGGTCGGCCCCACCGTGGTTCGCCGACTGGAGCGCCGTTCCCGGCTCGACGTGGATGAGGCCGCCGGTGGGCACGTCGTGGCGTTCGGGCGGATCACCCACGTACATCGACAGCGTGCCCTGCAAAACGACGAACGTCTCTGCCTGGAGCGCGTGCCGGTGGCGGCGTCCCTTGGCGCCCGGCTCATAGCGCCAGACGTTGCCCCGGACGTCGGTGAAGCCGGCGAGGTTGCTCAGCTCGGCGACATGCCGCGGCGGCTCACCCGGCTCGTGCGGGCGGGTGATCCACGAGAACTGGTCGGGCCGGACGACATGGAATCCCATGACGGCAGGCTAGAGGCTTGACGTGCTGCGCGGGGCTTCGAGTTACTCGTACCAGGCTGCCGGGGCGAGGCGTCGCGTGGTCTTGTAGCTGAGCTCGTGGGTGGCCATGAGCGTCGCGCCGAGGCTTCGCTCGAGCCCCTCGAGGCGCTCCCAGCTGGCCACCATCGCATCCGGGCTCCACAGCACCGACGGCAGGGCGCGCTCGCGCATCTTGCCGAGGTCGTAGGCGGCGTCTCCGACGAGGATCACCGGCCCGCTGTCGAGGTGCACGAGCAGCGACTGGTGCCCCGCGGTGTGGCCCGGTGTCGGGAAGGCGACCAGACGGCCATCACCCAGGATGTCGCAGTCGCCCTCGATCTCGTGCCACGACCTGACACCCTCGAACTCGTGCCGGATGAACTGCGGGGGATTACGCTGGTAGACGGGTGGCCAGAGGGCGAACGGCAACTCGGCCCGGTGCAGGTGCACGGTCGCCCGCTCGAACAGCGTGAGGCCGCCGGCGTGGTCGTAGTGCAGGTGCGACTGCACGATGTGGCCGACGTCGTCGGGTGCGACCCCGACCGTCGCGAGCAGGCTCGCCGCATCGTCGCCGGGAGCCATCAGGAGCGGGTACTGATCGGCGTGCTCGCCGAAGTGACGGGCGGGATCGCTGATCGACATCGGGTGCATGCCGGTGTCGAACAGGATGTTCTGGCCCGCGTGCTGGATCAGGAAGAAGAAGTACGGCACCAGCATCGGCGCGCCGCAGTCGGGGTCGTTCGGATCGAACAGCGAGCGCCGGGACTGCTCGCCGCCGCAGTGGAACGCGTAGAGCCGCATCAGTCCACCGAGAAGTCGACGGTGCTCTCCTCGCGCGGCGGATGGCCGCCGCACTCCTTCGCGACCGCCGGCATCACGCGCTCGGCGAAGCAGCGCATCTGCTCCTCGATCTCGGCGCTCTTGAAGCCGGCGAGCTCGAAGTGGCAGTTCAGCATGAAGTCCTCCCCGTAGCCGGCGCCGTCACGGATGCCGATGATCTTCTCGATGATCTCGTCAACGGTGCCGTGCAGCGCGACGCCCTTCTCGCGCAGCAGCGGCGCCGTGATCTTCATATCCAGGGGATACGGTTCGTCGCCGGGGTTCACGAGCGCTCCGGAGAATCCGAACGGGCCGTAGAAGTCCCACTGCACCTCCACCCCGCGAGCGGCGCGGTCGAGGTCGCCGATGCCCTCGTCGACGATGTGGATCATCCGGTCGGTGATCACGCCGCGCCGGCGCTGCGAATCCCAGCCGTACTTGAACTCGCCGCGGTCGAGCCGGTCCGGCCAGTCCGCCGCCGCCGCGGCCGTGTAGTACCGCTCCATGTCGCGCTTCAGCCGCTCGTTGGTCGAGGCGTTGAAGTACCCGTTGACGCCGTGCTCGGCGGCGTACTTGATCGAGCGCCCGCTGGTCAGGGGCTGCCAGATCTGCGGGTACGGCTTCTGGAGGGGCTTCGGGAACACCTGGAGCTCGCGGAGCGTCGTCTCCTTCGAGCTGATCGGCATACCGCTCGAGGCGTACTCGTCGGCCGCCGCCAGCTTCAGCACCCGCTCGAGCGCACCCGCCTCCTGGTCGCGGAAGTAGGCCATCGTCTGCCGGTGGTGCCAGCGGGTGTAGGTCGGCGGGATCGTGAAGAACTCGCCGTGGTGCGAGAACGAGTCCTCCGTCCAGCACTTCAGGATGATCGCGAACGTCTCCTCGAAGATCGCGCGGTTGCGCTCCTGGTCCTGGATGGTCGACCCGAGCGCCGCGCCGAGCGTCTCGACCTCGCGCGGCTGGTAGCCGCGGCCGATGCCGAAGTCGAGGCG
>JAXDLF010000232.1:0-13442 GCA_034666765.1 Chloroflexota bacterium | reverse complement strand
TCGACAGATCGGCGATCTCGCCCGGCACGTAGAACCCGAGCTCGATCACCGCGACCTCATGCGTGGGCTCCTGGCGGAGGAACGTGAGCGGCACGCCGATCTCGTTGTTGTGCGACGCGGGCGTGCGCAGCACCCGGTAGCGGGCGCCCAGGGCCGCGGCGGTGGCTTCCTTCGTGGTCGTCTTGCCCACGCTGCCGGTGATCGCGACGGCGGGGATGGGACGGTCATCGCGGATCGACTCCGCGACGGCGCGGAGCGCGTGGAGCGGGCTGGCCACCTGGACGAGCACCGCGCCGTCGGGCAGATCCGAGCCGATCCGCTCCACGACCGCGGCCCGGGCTCCGCGCCGGAGCGCGTCCGCGACGAAGTCATGGCCGTCCCGCTGGTCGCGCAGGGCGAAGAAGACCTCGCCGCCCTCGATCAACCGAGAGTCGTATGCGCCGCCGGTGAAGGTCAGCGTCGGATCGGGGCTGCCGCGCGCGACCCGGCCGCCGCTCGCGGCAAGCAGTCGCTCGAGCGTGAACAACGCTGTCGATGCTAGGGCCCCGCCGATCTCTAGGGCCGGCGATCCGGCTGGATGCGGGCGTAGCGAAGGATGTCTTGGGCCACGCCCTTGAACGCGTCGGTGGCCGTCACCGTGCCGAGCAAGCGAGAGTCCGGCTTGTCGAGCACGACGAGCACGACGTACTGCGGGTCGTTCGCGGGGAAGAATCCGGCGAACGAGCTGACGTACTCGTCGTCCACATAGTTGCCCTCCGGGCTCGCGATCTGCGCGGTCCCGGTCTTGCCGGCGACGCTGAACCCGGCGATCGCGGCGTTGTGCCCGATCCCGATGTCGACCGTCGACAGCAGCATCGCGCGGACGGTCGCCGCCGTCTCCGGACTCACCGGGCGGCCGGCGGTGACCGGCGCGGTGCGGTGCTCCCCTTCCGCATCGCGCCGGCTCGCCACCACGAAGGGCCGATAGAGCGTTCCGCCGTTCGCGAGGGCCGCGTAGGCCATGGCGAGCTGCAGCGGAGAGACACTCACGCCCTGACCGAACGCCGCCGTGCCGACGTCGACGGGGTACCACTCGGCGAGTGGCCGCACGGTGCCGCCGACCTCGCCGGCGAGGTCGACGCCGGTCGGCCTGCCGAAGCCGAAGCGCTCGAAGTAGTCCGCGAGGCGCTGCGCGCCGAGCTTCTGCCCGACCCAGGCCGCGCCGGCGTTGAGGGAGCGCTCGAGGATCTGGCTCACCGTCGTGGGCCCGTACGCCTTTCCGAGCGCGTTGTTCAGGCGGCGGCCGCCGACGACCGTGAAGCCCACGTCGTTGTAGGCGTCGCCCGGCTTGACGAGCTGCTCGTTCAGCGCCGCCGCGATGGTGACGGCCTTCATCGTCGATCCCGGCTCGTAGGGCCACGCGATCGCGCGATCGCGGAGCGCCTCGGGATCCGCGAGTCGCACGGCGGAGGGGTCGTACGTCGGCGCCGAGGCGAGGGCCCGGATGCCGCCGTCCGTCGGATCGACGACCAGGATCGAGCCGCTCGCCGCGTGCTCCTTCTGCATGGCGGCAGCGAGCTCCCGCTCGGCCGCGGTCTGGGCGACCAGGTCGATCGTGAGGGTCAGGTCCGCGCCGTCGCGCGGCGCCACGGCCTGCCGCAACCCGATGGCGAGGTCGCGATTGGACGGGTCACGCTCGACGACGAGCCGGCCATCGACGCCCCGCAGCGTCTTGTCGTAGTAGCCCTCGACGCCGTTCACGCCGTCGCCGTTGTCGTTGACGAACCCGAGGACCGCGGCGCCGATCGAATCGTTCGGATAGAGGCGCTTGGCTTCGTTCAGGAAGCCCAGCCCCGGGATGCCGAGCGCCGCCACGGCCCGTGCGGTCTCCTCGGGCAGCCAGCGGTGCACGTACAGCCACTCGGCGCCCGAATCCAGGGCCGCCCGGATCGGCGCGGGGTTCCGCCCGAGCAGCACCCCGAGCTTCTTCGCGGTCCCGGCGTGATCCGGGACCAGCGCCGGGAGCGCGTAGAGCGAGCGCAGGTCGACCGTGGTCGCGAGGATCGCCCCGCTGCGATCACGGATGACGCCGCGATGGGCGGCGACCACGAGCTCGCTGCGGACCTGGTCGGTCGCGCGCGCGAGAAGCTCGGCGCGTCCGAACGTCTGCCAGTACGCGAGCCGTCCGGCGAGGACGAGCGACGCGACGGCGAACAACGCGAACAGCAGCCGGAGACGACCGGTTCGGACCGTCTGCACCCTTCCTCCCTCGCGCGCGTGCGGGTCGCTAGCGCTTGGCGGTGAGTGGCTGCGCCTGGATCACCGGGACGTACCGCGCGTGGACCATGCCGAGACGCTTCGCGTCGACCGCGATGCGTGCCGGGGAGTCGAGCCGCGCGCTCTGGACCTCGAGCAGCGAGTTCTGGCGGCGGAGCTCGTCGCGCTGCGCGGCGAGCTTCTGGACGTCGTAGCCCGCGACCGAGAGCGCCGTGGTCTGCGAGACGTAGACGAGCGCCAGGGCGAAGCACATGACGATGGCGGCGATGGCGAGACCGAAGATCCGCAGATCCCACGAGGAGGCCGCGATGGCCCGCCGGGCGCCGCGCCGCGTGTGCACGGCCTGGCGCTCGACGCGGCGCGCGCGATGCGCGCCCGACGTTCGGGCCCGTGGTCGCGACGGGGACGTCGAAACAAGGCGGACCGCCTGCGACGCGATCACGATCCGATCTTCTCGGCGACGCGGAGGCGAGCGCTGCGGGCGCGCGGGTTGCGCATCGTCTCGGCGACAGCCGCCATCAACGGCCGGCGTGAGACGACGCGCAAACCCGCGCGGTGACCGCAGACGCAGGTGGGGAGGTGGGGAGGACAAATGCAATCGCGCGATTCGCGGGCCATGAACTGCTTCGTGACCCGGTCCTCGAGCGAGTGGAAGGAGACGACCGCGAGCCGGCCACCCGGCCGCAGGACGCGCATGGCGGCCTCGAGGCCGCGGGACAGATTGCCGAGCTCGTCGTTCACGGCCATCCGCAGCGCCTGAAAGACGCGGGTGGCCGGATCGATCTTGCCGCCGCGGCGCGTCTTCACGCCCGCGACGAAACGGCCGAGCTCGTCGGCGGACAGGAACGGGTTGCGCGCGCGACGGCGCACGATCGCGCCGGCGACGCGCGCCGCCTCGGGCTCCTCACCGAGCTCGGTGAAGATCCGCCGGAGGTCGCGCTCGTCCCAGCTGTTCACGAGGTCGCCCGCCGTGGTGGGAAGACGCGGGTCGGCGCGCATGTCGAGGGGTCCGGCGGCGCGAAAGCTGAACCCGCGTGACTCGTCGGCAAGCTGGATGGACGAGAGCCCGAGGTCGAGGAGGACCCCGTCGAGATCGACGAAGTCATGCTCGCGGGCGACGTCGTCCAGAGCCGAGAAGTTGGCGTTGACGAGTACGGCGCGATCGCCGAAGCCCGCCAGCTCCCGTCGCGCGATCGAAAGAGCCGCAGGGTCGACGTCGAGCCCGAGAAGTCGGCCATCCGGCGCGGTGCCGTCGAGGAGGGCACGCGCGTGTCCCCCGCCGCCGACCGTGCCGTCGAGGAAGCGGCCACCCTCGCGGGGAGCAAGCTGGGCGAGTACCTCGGCCAGGAGAACCGGCTCGTGAACCCTCTCACCGTCAGATCCCGAGGTCCGCGAGGCTGTCGGTGATCGACCCTTCGACCTGGGCGAGACGGGCGTGCCAGCGCTCGGGCTGCCAGAGCTCGAGCCGGTCGTTGGCGCCGACGACGATGGCGTCGCCGCCGAGCCCGGCGTACTGGCGGAGGTGGACCGGGATCCCGATCCGGCCCTGGGCGTCGAGGTCCGCTTCATGCGCTCCCCCGACGAGGAAGTGGACGAAGGTCTGGACCGTCCGGTCGGTCCGGGGCCGCTTGCGGATCTCGGCGTTGATCGCCTCCCACTCGCTGGTCGGGAACACGGCCAGGCATTCGTTCATCCAGCGGGTCACGACCGCTCCTTCTTTGAAGCGGGCTCTGAACTTCGCGGGGACCGCGAGCCGACCCTTCTCGTCCAACGCGTGGGCGAACTCGCCGGCAAAGTACGTTTCCAACTGCCTTGATTGCCCTTCCAGTTTCGGGTCCCGGTGGTTCCCCACCAGTCCCCACTACTCACCACGCGAGCGCACTTTCACACCACTGCGCGCGCGTGTCAATAGTTCAGACGACCCATTTCAGGGCGAGACCTCGTTGAGACGACGCATCGAATGGATGTTCTAGCCGCGATGAGGCGCGAGCTCTAGCTCGGCAGCACTCGATCGACGAGGTCTTCGACGCGACGGCTCGCGCGCTCGACGATGGACTTCGGCCGGCCGGGCTCGTGCTCGCCGAACCACTCGAGCACCGACGCGCCCCAGGTGAATCCGCCGCCGAACGCGACGAGCAGCACCTTGTCGCCGCGGCGCAGGCGACCCTCGGCCGCGGCCTCGCACAGCGCGATGGGGATCGACGCGGCGGAGGTGTTGCCGTACTTCTGGATGTTCACGAACACGCGCTCCATCGGGAACTTGAGTCGCTTCGCGACGCCTTCGATGATCCGGACGTTCGCCTGGTGCGGGATCATCAGCTGGATGTCCTCGAGGCGGAGGTTCGCCTCGGCGATCGCCTCCTCGGCGGCGTCGGCCATCGACTTCACGGCGAGCTTGAACACTTCCCCGCCCTGCATCGAGATGAAGTGCTGGCCGAGCTCGAGCGTCTTCGCGCTCGCCGGCTGCTTCGCCCCACCGCCCGCGATCATGAGCAGCTGGCCCTTCGATCCCTCGCTGTGGAGCACGGCCGATTCGATGCCGACCGATGCGTTCGACGCCTCGATGACCACGGCACCGGCGCCGTCGGCGAACAGGACGCAGGTCGAGCGGTCCTTCCAGTTGAGGAACCGGGACAGCGTCTCGGCGCCGATGACGAGCGCGTTCTGGTGCGTTCCCGACACGATGAGGCCGCGCGCGATGGCGATCCCCGAGACGAATCCGGTGCAGGCGGCCTCGACGTCGAACGCGCCCGCCCGGTCGGCCCCGAGGGCGTCCTGGACCATGCACGCGGTCGCCGGGAAGATGTAGTCGGGCGAGCAGGTCGCGACGATGACGAGGTCGAGATCCTGCGGCCGGAGGCGGGCCTTCTCGAGGGCGGAGCGCCCCGCGCGAAGCGACATGGTCGAGGTCGTCTCGCCCTCCGCGGCGTAGCGACGCTCCTTGATCCCGGTGCGCGACATGATCCATTCGTCGGATGTGTCGACGATCTTCTCGAGGTCGAAGTTCGTCACGACGCGCGACGGCGTGTAGTAGCCCCAGCCGGTGATGACGGCGTTCTGACCCACAGCTAGGCCTTGCGGTCGCGCTCGACGCCCGTCCGCCGGCCCTCGCCCTCGAGCATCGCCGTCACGCCGCCCTCGTAGCTCTTGAGGAACTCGTGGGCGTCCAGCACCTCGTCGAGCGACACCGCCGGGCGGCGCCGCCGCTCGGCCCGCCGGGAGGCGGCCTCCTGGACCGGGCTCACGTTCGCGCGCTCCTCGTCGATGACGACCAGGAGCTTGAACGAGGTGTCGCACTTCGAGCAGGTCACGCGAACGATCCACGCCGACTCGAGCTTGCCGAGCACGCGGATGTCCGAGCGTGCGTGGTTCTGGCCGCACACGCTGCAGTCGTATCCCTTGGCCTGCTCGCGCAGGAAGCGGAGGATGTTCACCTTCCGGCCGCCACTGTACCGACTCGCTCGGGTGTCGACCGGTCGCCCGACCCGAGCCGCCAGGCGAAAAACGCGAGCTGATCGGCGGAGTCGTCGACCTGCTTGTCGAGCGGCTTCCCGATCCCGTGCCCGGCGTCACGGTCGACGCGTAGCAGCGTGACGGCGTCCGGCTCGTCGCGCTGCACGGACTGGACGAGCGCGGTCATCTTCCGCGCGTGCCCGGGATCCACGCGGGAGTCGCCCTCCGCGGTCGTGAACAGGACGGCCGGGTAGCGCGTACCCGCGCGGGCGTTGTGGTACGGCGAGTACGCGCGCAGCCAGCCGAACTGCTCGCGATCCTCCGCCGACCCGTACTCCGCGATCCAGAACCGGGCGATCAGGAAGTGCTGGTACCGAAGCATGTCGAGCAGCGGCACCGCGCACGCGACGGCCCCGAAGAGCTCGGGCCGCTGGGTCATCGCCGCGCCGACCAGCAGGCCGCCGTTCGAGCCGCCCGAGATGCCGAGGTGCTCGGGCGACGTCCATCCCCGCGCGACGAGAGCCTCGGCCGCGGCCGCGAAGTCATCGAACACGTTCTGCTTGTTCCCGCGCATGCCGGCGCGATGCCAGCGCTCGCCGAACTCCGCGCCGCCGCGGAGGTTCGCGACGGCGTACAGGCCCCCGGCCTCGACCCACGCCGCGACGGCACCCGAGAACGCCGGCGTGCGCGAGATGTTGAAGCCGCCATAGCCGTTCAGGATCGTGGGCACCGCGCCCGTCGGCCGGATGTCGCGCCGGCGCACGAGGAACATCGGCACCTCCGTGCCGTCCTTCGACCGGAAGAACTGCTGGTCCACCGTGACCGACCGCGGATCGAAGCCGGCGGGGATCGCGAGCTCCGCGACGACCTCCGAGGCGCCGGTGTCGGCGTCGCCGACGTAGGCGACCGGTGGCCGGCTGAATGAGTCGGTGGTGTAGCCGAATCGCTCGCTCTCCGGGTCCGCGGCCGGCGAGACCGCCGGGGCCCGATCGAGGAGCGCGACGAACGGGTCGAGCGGCACATCGCGCTCCCACCGCCCGTCCTGCGACCAGATCGAGAGTCGCGACGACGCGTTCACGAGCGTGTGGACGACCAGATGGGACCGGGTCACGTCGAACGACTCGATCGGCCATTCGCTCTCCGGCACCACCGTGCGCCACTGGTCGGGCGCGCTCGGATCGGCGACCACGATGCGGTAGTTCGGGCTGCCGACGTTGGTCCGGATCCAGATCCGGCCGCCCGCGACCGTCGCGAAGCTCAGGCCGTCGGCGCCTTCGATCATCGCCCGCGGGCCGTCGGAGCCGCCCTCGCGCGCGAGGAGGTAGAGATCGTTCCGCGTCCACCCTTCGGCGGCGGACAGCACGACCCACCGACCCTTCGCGTCGGCGTCCATCGAGAGGAGGCTCTCCTTGGCGCGGCCCTCGCCGAACACGAGCGGGTCGCGCGCGGGATCCTCGCCGAGGCGGTGGTACCGCACCCGGCGGAAGTAGTGCTCGTCGCCCGGCGGAACGCTGCCCGGCGCCGGATGGACCGTGTAATAGAAGCCGTCGCCGGCCCAGGCCACCCGCGCGCGCTGCGTGTGCGGGATCAGGTCGGGCAGGTCGCGTCCGGTCTCGACGTCGATGACGTGCAGGGTCGACATCTCGGTGCCGCCGCGCGACAGCCCGTACGCGAGGAGCCGGCCGTCGGGCGAGGGATACCACCAGTCGAGCGTCACCAGGCCGTCGCGGTCGAGCCCGTTCGGGTCGACGATCGCGCGGTCGTGGCCCCCTTCGCGGACGAACAGGACGGCCTGCCGAGCCGGCCCGGACCGGCGCTCGAAGAACACCCGCTCCCCCACCGGCTTTGGCACGCCGAGCAGGCCGACGCCGAGCAGCTCCCGGAGTCGCTCCGCGAAGCGCGCGCGATCGGGCACCGCGTCGAGGGCCGCGCGGGTGCGCGCGTTCTGGGCGTCGGTCCAGGCGCGGGTCTCGCCGCCGTCCCGCTCGAGCCAGCGGTATGGGTCGGCGATGCGCTCGCCATGGACGAGATCCGCGTCGGCGCCCTGCCGAGCGGCCGGAGGGGGTGGCAGGCTTCCCATCAGCGAAGCCTAGCGGGGAGCGCTCGCTCGCCGCCGTCTCCGGATCGCGAGGCGGCCGCTGTTCCGCGGCCCGATCTCGGCGGGACCAGCGGCCGCCTCTCGTCGTCGGGTCAGGCCCCGCCGCCTCCACAGGTGGGCGGGGTGCCCCCGCCATCGACGCCGGTTTCGTGGTTCGCGTCGAAGCCGCGGTTCGCGGTGAGATTCGCGTGCTCGCATGCCTTGCCGGGCGGGAACGCATCCGTGCCCGGCGGCGGGTTGGCCGGACCTGCCGCGAAGGCGGCGGTTCCGGTGCCGAGCGTGAGGGTGAGCGTCGCGATGCCGAGCCAGAGCAGTCTCTTCATGAGCTGTCACCTCCGTGGTCCGGTGTATCCGCGGCGCGACCGCGTTCCGTGTACGGAGCGGATCAAGCGACCGCGCCGCACGATCCACGGTCCCACGGTGATACGCGACGCGGGCGGCAAACGCGATGGCGCGGAACGCGTGACGGGACCGGCATGGCCGAAACGGCCCAGGCCCGCGACCGATGGTCCCATCGCCCGCTAGCCGCTCCGCTTCAGCCGGCCGGTCCGCTTCGCATAGCGCTCGGCCATCACGAACGCGCGCAGCCCCAGCGGGATCGACAGCACGCCGACCAGGAGCGCCGGCCAGACGAGCGGCCAGAGCGACGCGAGGTCGGCGCCATCGAGGAGCGCTCGGCGCATGCCCTCGATCACGTACGTCGCCGGCGAGATGACCGACAGCGCCTGCAGCCAGGCGGGCAGGACCGTGGTCGGGTAGTACACGCCCGACACGAGCAGCACGATGGCCTGGACGATGTAGGCCATCTGCAGGCCCTTCTCGGTCCAGAGCATCGGGAAGACCGCCGACGCGATGCCCAGGCCCATGAACGCGACCGTGCCCACGGCGAGCATCACGATCGCGGACACCGCGTTCGCGTGCGAGAGATCCACCGGGATGAACAGCATCACCGCGAACAGCGTCGTGACGCTGAACACGAGCGCGCGCACGATCGTTCCGCCGGCCATGCCGGCGAGATGCGTGAGCCGCGGGACCGGCGCCATGAACGTGTACTCGATCGTTCCTTCCCAGCGCTCCCAGGCGATGATCTCCGCGATGTTCTCGAAGACCAGTCCCATGAACCGCCAGGCGATCGTGCCGACGAGCAGGTAGAGGACGAAGCGCGAGGTCGTGGCCGGATCGACCTGGTTCCCCGAGATCACGGGCGCGGCGATACCGATGAACGCGACCGAGAGCGACGTCACGATCCCGTAGATGATCCAGACGACCTCCCAGAGCCAGTACCGCTTCATCAGCGCGACCTCGCGCTCGACGAACGCGTAGGCCAGGCCGGCCTGGGTCGCGAGCTCCGCGATCACCTGGGCCGCCTCCTCGGGCCGAGGGAGACCGCCGCCATCCCGATGCGCACGGCCTCAGTCCTTCGACTCGGACTGGTCGAGCTCGTCGATCTTGCGCCCGGTGATGGTCATGAAGACATCCTCGAGCGACCCGCGCGCGCCGTAGCGTCCGGTGAGCTCGCTGGGCGTGCCCTCGGCGACGAGGCGCCCGCCGTGCAGCACGCCGATCCGATCGGCGAGCCGCTCGGCCTCGTCGAGGTCGTGGGTCGTCAACAGGATCGTCGCGTCGTGCTCGTCGCGGAGATCGCGCACGAATGTCTGGACCTCTCGCTTGCTGCGGATGTCGAGTCCCGTGGTCGGCTCGTCGAGAAGCAGCAGCGACGGCGAGGTGAGGAACGCGCGCGCGATGGCGACCTTCTGCTGCATCCCGCGCGACAGCCGCTCGAGCGGCTCGTCGTGGCGCGTGGCGGCGATGCCGAGCCGCAGGAGGATCTCCCGCGAGCGGACGCGGGCATCCGTCGCGGCCACGCCATAGAGGCGCCCCGCGTAGACGAGGTTCTCCATCGCGGACAGCTTCTTGAAGAACGATGCCTCGACCGAGACCCGGTTGATGAGCCGCTTGACGGCGAGCTCGTCCCGGCGGATGTCCAGACCGAAGACGGTGACCACACCGGCATCCGCCTCCAGCAGGGTCGAGAAGACGCGGATGAGCGTGGACTTGCCCGAGCCGTTGGCGCCGAGCAGCGAGTAGATCTCGCCCCGGCGGACCGCGAGCGAGACCCCGTCCACGGCGTTGACGTCCTTCCCGCCTGAGCGGAATCGCTTCACGACCCCGCTGGCGAAGAGGGCATGGCCGGGCGCGCGGACCGCAGGCGGGCCCGTGTCGTCGCGAACTGCGATGGCCATTGCGCGGACTCCCTTCAGCTGGTGTGGAGCCCACTGCCTTCGGCGGTAGTCCGCCGGAATGAAAAAGACCGTGGGCTCGAGGCCCACGGTCCGGAGGTCTAGCCGAGCCTGCGCTCTAGCTGGGTCCGGAGGTGGGCAGGGTGCTCCGAGGACGTGCCCCGGTGGCGCCGGAGCGCGCGATGACGAGCGTGAGATTCATGCGCCTGCGGCCCTGCCTTTCGAGATCTTCGCCACTTCCGGCGAGCGCGATGACGTTACCGACTACGGCTGCGCCAGTCAAGCGTTCGGATGCGAGCGCGGCAAAAAGCACAGAGGGACACGCGACGCGCATCGAATGCGCGCCGCGGTCCCTCCCGAAATGCGACTAGACCGTCCGGCGGCCGGAGAGCAGCTGGAAGATCAAGACGATCAGCGCGATGACGAGCAGGATGTGGATGAGCGCGCCGATCGAGGGGAGCGCGACGACGCCGAGCAGCCAAAGGATCAGCAGCACGACAACGATCGTCCAAAGCATGACTACACCTCCTTGGAGTACTGGCGGTTCGCAAGGCGCGTGCCACCTCCGTTACCGGCGCCAGACAGGCAACTGATACCCCGGTCACCCGTTCGGGGTGCGCGGTGCGCCGGCCGGCTGCGTAGCTTCAGCGGATGGCCGAACGGGGCATGCGCGGGTGGTCGCCGGTCACGCGGTTCTCCTTCGCGCTGGGCCTCGTTCTGGTGGTCACCGCACTCGCCCTCGGCGGCGTGACCGCCCTCCTCATCGGCCGCTACGTCGAGGACGAGACCGTCACATTCACCCAGGATGCGGTGGCGGGCCACTTCGGCACGGTCTTCCAGAACTCGATCTTCCAGCACACCCTCAGCGACGCCGAGCTCGAGACGCTCGAGCAGAACGCGGTCTTCCATTTCTCGATCTACAACGTCGTCGCGACCCGGTTCTACGCCGCGGACGGCACGATCATCTTCTCGTACGACGACGGCGAGATCGGCCGGCGCCTCGACCTCGTCGAGAACCCCAACCTGGGGGCCGCGCTCGGCGGACAGCGCATCGCGATCGACCGCACCATCGTCGCCGACGTGCGGTTCGCGCGTCCGGGGTTCACGTACGCGGAGGCGACGGGCGCCGCGGCCCCGCCCCTCGATCACTCGGGTCATAGCGTCTCCCCGGGATCCCCGGACGTCCGGGCGGTCCAAACCCTCGAGAGCTGGGTGCCGGTCCGCGCGTCGGACGGCACGATCGTCGGCGCGGTCACCGTCTGGCGCGACGTCGAGCCCCTGAACATGGCTCTCCGGGACATCCAGGCCGGTATCGGCCTGATCATCGTCGCCGCCGCGATGCTCCTCTGGCTCATCCTCCGTGGCGTCTACACCCGTTCCTCCAGGCAGATCGTGTCGCACGCCACCGCCCTCCGGGCCGCGCTCGCCGAAAACGAGCGGACGTACGACGCGACGCTCGCCGCGCTGTCCAGCGCGCTCGACGTGCGTGACACCGAGACCGAAGGCCACGCACGGCGCGTCGTCCGCTACATGGAGCTCATCGCCGAGGGCCTGCGCGTGCCGGTCGAGCAGCACGCCACGCTGCGGCGCGGGGCCCTCCTCCACGACATCGGCAAGATCGGCGTTCCGGACCACATTCTCCGAAAGCCGGGTCCGCTGACCGACAACGAGTGGTACACGATGCGGACGCATCCCGACCTCGGCGCGAAGATCATCGCGAACGTCCCGTTCCTGCAGGAGGTCGCGGTCATCATCCGCGCCCACCACGAGCGCTGGGACGGGAACGGCTACCCCGAGGGCCTCGCCGGCGAGCGCATCCCGCTCGGCGCGCGGATCTTCGCCGTCGCCGACAGCTTCGACGCGATGACGTCCGACCGGCCGTACCGCCGGGGACGCCAGCTCGACGAAGCGCTCGCCGAGATCGAGCGCTGCTCGGGGACCCAGTTCGATCCTGCCGTCGTGCGAGCCTTCCTCGCGGTGTCTCTGGACCGCGTCGAGGCGATCCACGCCAACGCGCCCTTCGGCCTGCGGCTCGTACGGGCGGCAGCTTCCTAGCGAGCGACGTCCGCCAGGACGCAGGGGGCGACCACGCGAGCGCGGAGCCGGCCGTATGCCGCCCGCCGGCCGGGCCGGGTGTCAGTGCAGGACGTAGCTGCGATCGCCGATCCATTGAGAGGGCGGAACGTCGAGGTAGCGCGCGATCGCGTTGAGCGGCCCGGCGTAATCGGAGCGAAGGCGGGCGAACTCGATCCACGACGCCTCGGCATCGGGCAGGAGCACGTAGCCCGCGGCTCCCAGTCGCGTCCGCGCTTCGTCGAACTCGGCACGCTCGATCATCGGCCCGTCGAGGGGACGATCGGGCACGATGAACCGGAAGAAGCGGCCGATGTCCTCGACCAGATGCGTCCCGATGCCCCGGGTTGCGCTCGCCTGACCGCGCGGCCCGCCCTCGACGGTGGTGAGCAGGAGCGTCGCCGCATCCAGGACCGCGCCGACCGCCGAGACCCACGACTCGTGGTCGTGCGTGGAGCGGAAGAACATCAGGATCGGGTACGCGAGGTGGCTCTCGAGCACCTCGGCGCTCCAGCGCTCCCACACCTCGAAGATGTGGTCGAGCTCCTCGGCGTCGTCGTCGAACGCGGCACACGTGACGAGCAGGGCCGTCCCGGATGGCGGCGCACCGGCGCGCGCATCGAGGGTCACGACCTGCAGCTCGCGCCGCTGGAAATTCGCGTACAGCGAGAACAGGTAGGTGATGGTCAGGGCGACGATGCCGAGCCCCACCCCGCCTTCGGCCACCGACACGACGCGTGAGATCGTCTCGATCGGGACGAAGTCGCCGTATCCGATCGTGAGCAGCGAGACGGCCGCGAAGTAGAGCGCGGTGCCGAAGTCGGGCAGCGCCGGCCGCACCTCGGCGGAGAGCGCATGGGTCACCAGGCCGAAGCCGACGATGAGCAGCACGATCCAGACGCCGAGCAGGATCATCACGATCGCCGGCGCGAAGATCCCGAGGCGCTGCTCGCGGAGCTCCGGCGTCCGAGAGGCCTCCGCGTAGCGCCGCCAGGCCATCCAGCTCCAGCGGGTCAGGAGGCCCGCCGGGCGGTACCGGGCCGGGGCGGGGCGCGGGAGGATCACGGTCGTGAACACGTCGTTGAGCACCCAGACGACGAGCGCGGCACCCGCGAGCGCTTCCAGGACCGGCACGGCGGAGAGCGTAGCCCCGCCCCTTAGCCTCTACCGCGAATGAGCGAGCTCGAAGTCGTCCTCGGCCTGTTGGTCGTCGTCGTCGCGCTCGCGACCGCCGCGAGACGCTTCGGGCTGCCGGCCCCGATCATCATGCTTCTCGGCGGGATCGCCCTCGGCTTCGTCCCGGGGCTGCCGGCGATCCAGCT
>JAXDLF010000231.1:0-6401 GCA_034666765.1 Chloroflexota bacterium | reverse complement strand
ACCCACTCCGGCTCTGGCGTGCCGGTGTCCCACAGCCCATCCTCGCGCCGGGCAGCCAGCAGCCGCGCGCCCCAGCCTTCGGTGGCAACGCGGGCACGCTCCGCGGCGACCTGGTCGGCCGGCGCATCGGTCAGGTCGCGCAGCGCCTGCCAGCGGATCGACGGGTCCGAGTCGAGCAGCCAGTCGATGACGGACACGTTCTTCTCCCGCGCGGAGTGGTGTCTTGAATGAGGGCGCCACACTAGCCGAGGCGTTCGGCGTCCCGATCCGGGACGGGTCGCTAGAGCGGCTTCCCGAGCAGCCAGTGATGTCCGTACGGATCGGCGACCCGGCCTTGCCGCATTCCGTACGGCTGGTCGGCGATCGGGAACACGACCGTCGCGCCGGCGGCGACGGCGCGCGCGAGGAGCGCGTCGGGATCGTCCACCACCAAGTTGAGCCGGACGCTCGTCCCGTTCAGGGTCTGCGGGCTGAGGTTGTGGCCCGGCACGCTCTCGTCGACGACGAAGAAGCGCTGCCCCTCGATCGCCAGCTGCGCCACGATCTGACCCGACGGTGCCGTGACCCGCGGCGCGGTCTCCGTCGCGCCGAACGCCCGCCGGTAGAACTCGATCGCCGCCGCGGCGTCTCGCACCGTCAGCATCGGCGTCAGCGTTGTCGCCACCGCGCGTGAGGATAGCGACGTATGCTCTGCGGCGATCGCGGGGAGGTACATCGTGCCGACGCAGGACAATCGTTCGATTGTCGAGCGCTACGCGCAGGCCCTTCCGAGCGACTACGCGACCCTCGCCAGCCTCGGCCATCCCGACTTCGTCGAGGACTGGCCGCAGTCCGGCGAGCGGATCCGCGGGCACGCGAACTATCAGGCCATTCACGAGAGCTACCCCGGCGGGCTGCCCGACCTCAAGCCGCGACGCATCCTCGGGAGCGAGGATCAGTGGGTCGTCACGCCGAGCTTCACACCCCTTCGGATCGTCGGGACGGGCGACGTCTACGTGATCCACAGCGCCGGCGCGTATGGGGGAGGGGAGACCGTTCAGGCGGTGGCCATCGTCGAGCTGCGCGACGGCAAGGTCGCCAAACAGACGACGTTCTTCGCGTCGGCATTCGAGGCCCCGCCGTGGCGGGCTCGCTGGGTCGAACGGATGTAGCGGCCAGCCCGTCGTACAGCTCGGGGGCTTTCGGGCCTGACTAGACTCGCGCCGATGTCGACGAAGCTCGCGCTGACCATCGGTGCCGTCGTCGCGCTCATCGCCGGGATCGGCTTCACCCTCGCGCCGGCGCAGCTCCTGTCGGGGTTCGGCCTGAACGCGCCGAACGAGGCGCTCATCGTCACGCGCGACATCGGCGTCACGCTCGTCGGCCTCGGCATCCTGAACTGGCTCGCTCGCGACGCGACCGGGCCGGCCGTGCGCGCGATCATCATCGGCAACCTGTTCATCCAGGCGGCCGAGCTCGTCGTGAACGGGTGGGAGATCGCCGCCGGAAGCATTCCCTCGCAGGCCGCGCCGGGGATCGTCCTCCACCTCGCGCTCGGCATCGTCTTCCTGCTCGCGCTCCGCCGCGCCTAGAGGGCGTCCCCGAGCTTCGCGTTCTCCCGTGGGTCGACCGGCACCGCAACGATGGCCGGACCGTCCGCCTCGAGGGCCCGTCGCAACGCAGGCAGCAGCTCATCGGCGCTCGCGACCGCCTCGCCGTGGATCCCGAAGGCGCGCGCGAGCTGCACGAGATCCGGATTCGTGAACTCGATCCCACCGGTCCGCCCGAATCGACGCTGCTGGTTGGCCTCGATCACGCCGTAGCGGCCATCGACCAGGACGACGCACACGATCGCCACCCCGAGCCGCTTCGCGGTCTCGAGCTCCTGCACGTTCATCAGGAATCCGCCGTCGCCGGAGAACGCGACGACCTTGCGCTCGGGCCGGACGATCTTCGCGGCGATCGCGCCGGGCAGGGCGATCCCCATCGGGGCGAACCCGTTGGCCACGATGACCGTGTTCGGCGCGTACGCCGGGTAGAGCCGTGAGAGCCAAACCTTGTGCGCACCGACGTCGCAGACCACGATGTCCTCATCGCCGAGCGCGCTGCGCAGAGCGGCGACGACCCGGCGGGGCCAGAGGGGGAACGCGCCGTCGCCCGCGATACGCAGATCGTGGCGCGTGCGCGGCGCCGCGGGCCGGGCGCTGATGAGCGCGCCGAGGGCCTCGAGCGAGTCCGCGATCTCACCGACGAGCTCGGTTGCGACGACGTAGCTCGCGTCGATCTCGGCGGGACGGCTGTCGATGTGGACGACGCGCTTGTCGCCGCGCGGGTTCCACAGCGCCGGGGCCCACTCGACGAGGTCATACCCGACGCAGACGACGAGATCGGCCCGCGCAAGCTCGGGGAGTGCCGCGAGATCGGCGCCGGGCCGCTGCAGGCCGACCGCGGGTCGCGAGGCGGGGTCGCGGTCGTCGATGGCGCCCTTCGCCATGAACGTGTGCGTGGCGGGGATCCGCGTCTTGCCGACGAAGGCCCGCAGCGCGGCGACCGCGCCGTGCCCGGCGGCGTCCCGGCGGATCACGCCGTTCCCGACCAGGAGGATCGGTCGGGTCGCTTCGTTGATCGCGTCGGCTGCCGCGCGGATCGCATCCTCGCGCGCCGCCGCGTAGCGGGTGCGCCGCACCGGGATCGGCGTCGCGGCGACGTCGCGCTCGGCCACGTCCTCGGGAAGCTCGACGTGGGTCGCGCCGGGTCGCTCGAGGCGGGCCATCCGGAACGCGGTCCGGAGCACCTCGGGCGCGGCGGCCGGCAGCTCGATCCGAGCGCCCCATTTCACGGCGGGCGCGAACATCCCAATGACGTCGACGTACTGGTGCGAGCGCTTGTGGATCCGTTCCAGTCCGGCCTGGCCGGTGAGCGCCACGACGGGCGCGCCGTCCAGGGTCGCGTCCGCGACCCCCGTGAGCAGATTCGTCGCTCCTGGCCCGAGCGTCGCGAGGCACACGCCGGGGTACGAGGTGAGCCGGCCGGCCACATCGGCCATGAAGGCGGCGCCCTGCTCGTGCCGGACGATGACCTGGGTGACCTTCGGGCTGTCTTCGAGCGCGAGCCCGAGGGCGAGTGTCTCCTCGCCGGGCAGCGCGAACACGTGGCGCACGCCCTCGTTCTCGAGGCAGGCCACCACAAGCTCGGCGGTGTTCATCGCGTCGAGCCTAGGTCCGCGTCAGACGGGATCTATTCGGCGTTGGCGACGTTCGGCTGCTGCGCCGGTCCGATCCACACCGTCTGGATGTTCACGAACTCGCGGATCCCGAAGTGCGAGAGCTCGCGCCCGTAGCCGCTTCGCTTCACGCCGCCGAAGGGGAGGCGCGGATCGGACGCCACCATTCCGTTGATGAACACGGAGCCCGATTCGATCCGCCGCGCGAGCCCTCGCGCGGCCGCGACGTTCGCTGTCCAGATCGCCGCACCCAGGCCATACGGCGAGCTGTTCGCGACGCGCACCGCCTCGTCGGCGTCACGCACGCTGAGCATCGCCGCGACCGGGCCGAACGTCTCTTCGCTGAGCACGGGCATCTCCTCGGTGACGTCGGCGAGGAGCGTCGGCTCGTAGAACCAGCCTTTGCCCCCGCGCTTCTTTCCGCCGACGACGACGCGCGCGCCCATCCGCACGGACTCGCGAACCTGCCGGTCGAGCGCGTCGCGGAGATCCTCACGCGCGAGCGGACCCACCTGGGTCGCCGGGTCGAGCGGATCACCCACGCGCAGGGCCCGGATCGCGTCGGCGAAGCGCCGCTCGAACTCGGCCGCGACGGGCGCCTCGACGAGGAACCGCTTCGCCGCGATGCAGGACTGGCCGGCGTTCTGGAAGCGCGCCTTCGCCGCGGTCTCGGCGGCCGGCCCGAGGTCCGCGTCGTGCAGGACGATGAACGGATCCGAGCCACCCAGCTCGAGCACGGCCTTCTTCACGGCCCGGCCGGCGAGCTCGGCGATGCGCGATCCGGTCGCGGTGCTTCCGGTCAGCGTCACGGCGCGGACGCGGTCGTCGGCGATGACGGGCTCGATGCCGGCGCCGGGCACCAGCAGGGTCCGGAGCAGCCCGAGGGGGAAGCCGGCGTCGCGAACCGCTTCCTCGATGGCGAGCGCACACTGGGGGACGTTCGAGGCGTGCTTCAGGACCGCCGCGTTGCCGGCCATCAGCGCGGGCGCGAGGAATCGGATGACCTGCCAGAACGGGTAGTTCCACGGCATCACCGCGAGGATGACGCCGAGCGGCTCAAACGCGATATAGCTCTCTTTCGCGTTCGTGGCCACCCGCTCGTCGGCGAGATACTCCGCGGCGTGGTCGGCGTAGAAGTCGCAGTTCCACGCGCACTTTTCGATCTCGGCCAGCGCCTCGGTGATGGGCTTGCCCATCTCGGTCGTGATCGTCCGGGCGTAGCGGTCCTGCCGATCGCGCAGCACCTGCGCGAGCAGGTGCATCCGGAGCGCGCGCTCGGCGATCGGCACCGCGCGCCACGTGCGGAACGCCGCGTCCGCCTGGGTGATGGCGTCGGCCACCGCGGCCGAGGAGTGGGGATCGAAGCGCGCCCGGACGGTCTCGGTCGCGGGCTCGACGGACTCGATCGTCGTCACGATGGGCCTAGGCGGCGGCTTCCTTACGGGGACGGCGGCCACGCGGGCCCGCGGCGAAGTCCGGCTTGGCCACGTCGATGACGCGGTGGGTGTAGCCATGGACCGCGAGCTCGTGGGCGTCCCGCTCCGCGGCGGCCGCGAGCAGGAGCTTGAGCGTCTTGTCGTCGGCGGGGCTGAAGACCACGTCGCAGTCCGGCGTGGCGCGGCAGGGGAGTCCTGACGTCTTCATTCGATGGATCCTCCAAATTGGTCCCGCTGGTCGGCGGTGACCGGTCGGTTGGCAGCCTGGGAAGTGAAGAAAGAAGCGGCTGCACGGCGCGACGGCGTCGCGTCGAGGTTCAGGATACCACACCGATAGTTGCTTCAGCAACATCCTCTCTGCCCGGGCATCATTGGGACCTGTGACGACGGTCGGGCGGCTCATCGGCGAACGGCTCCGGGCGGCGGGAATCGAATATGTCTTCGGTCACCCGGGCGGGGAGGTCGTGGACCTGATCGAGGGGTTTCGCCAGGCCGGGCTGGAGTTCGTGCTCGCGAAACACGAGGCCGACGCGGCCTTCATGGCCGAGGCGATGGCCAGCAGCACCGGCCGGCCCGGCGCCTGCCTGGCGACGCTCGGCCCGGGTGCGACGAACCTGGTGACCGGGGTCGCGCACGCGTATCTCGACCGCGCGCCGGTCGTGGCCTTCAGCGGCCAGCTCCCCGTCGACCGCTACGAGATCGTCACGCACCAGAAGCTGGACCTGCGGGCCCTGTTCGCGCCGATCACCAAATGGCAGGCCCGGGTCAACGCGACGAACGCCGCGGCGGTGACCGACCGTGCCCTCCGAGTGGCGCTCCGGCCACGCCGGGGGCCGGTGTTCCTGGAAATCCCGAGCGATGTTCCCTCGCAGGCGGCCACGCGCGCGGATCCGCCGCAGGCCGTTGTCGGGCCCGCCGCCGGCGCCGTCGATCGTGCGCTGCTGGACGCGGCGGTGGCGCTGCTCCGGGGGAGCGCGCGACCGGTGCTGCTCGCCGGGCTGGACGCTCTCGATGACGGTATCGCCGCGCCGTTGCGGCGGTTTGTCGAAGCGTGGGGCATCCCGACGATCCTGTCGCCGAAAGCAAAAGGCCTGCTCCGCGACGACCACGCGCTGTCGGTCGGCACCATCGAGGGTCTGGGCAGCGCGAAGCTCTACGAATGGATCGGGGGGCGCGATCTCGTCGTGATGGTCGGCGTCGATCCGGTGGAGCTCGACCGTGACTGGCCGGGGAAGGCGCCCGTCCTCCACGTGAGCTCGCTCCCGAACGACGACCGGCACTACCCGGCGGCTCTCGAGCTCGTGGGGCCCGTCGGCGCGACCCTCGACGCCCTGGCGGAACCGGCGCAGCCGAAGCAGACCGCCGACGCCGGCCGGTTCCGGGAGGAGTTCCGGCGGTTCGTCCGTCCGGCTCGCGACGGCCTCACCTCCCAGGCCGTCCTGGCCGCGCTCCGCGAGGCCTTGCCCGAGGACGCCCTCGTCTCGTGCGACGTCGGGTACAACAAGTCCGTCTCCATCCAGTGCTGGCCGGCGTACGCGCCGCGGACGTTCTTCGTGTCCAACGGACTGTCCACGATGGGCTACGGGCTACCCGCGGCCATCGGTCTGAAGCTCGCCCATCCCGATCGCGCGGTCGCGTGCATCGTCGGGGACGGCGGCTTCGCCATGAGCGTCGCCGAGCTCGAGACCGCCGCACGCCTCGGACTCGGTCTCACGGTCGTGGTCCTCGCCGACGAGGCGCTCCAGCAGATCAAGGCCAGCCAG
>JAXDLF010000230.1:0-5157 GCA_034666765.1 Chloroflexota bacterium | reverse complement strand
GGCTCGCGCAGCAAAGCCCCCCGGCCGGAGAACGTCTGGTGGCACTGGTCGGCGGAGAAGATCGCGCTCGAACGGCTCCTGGCGATCGGCGAGGTCGTGTGCGTCGAGCGGCAGGCGTGGCGGCGGGTCTATGACCTGGCGGAGCGCGTGGTTCCGGCGCGGCTGCGCGCGATCCAGGAGGACGACGCGACGTGTCATGCCGCGCTCGTCGGCCTCGCCGCGGATCGTCTCGGCGTCGGGACCCTCGGCGACCTGCGGGGCTACTTCGGCTGGATGGGGGTGGGCCTGCCGGACACACGCGCGGCCATCGCGCGGGCACGGCTCGTCCCGGTCACGGTGCGCGGATGGGATGCCGAGGCGTGGGCGTCGCGCGCGGCGCTGCGCGCCCTCGCCGGCGGGATCCGCGGCGCGCACCGCACGACGCTCATCTCGCCATTCGACTCCCTGATCTGGGACCGCCCGCGCACCGCGCGCATCTTCGAGTACGCGCACAAGTTCGAGGCCTACGTTCCCGCGCCCGATCGGGTGCACGGCTACTTCGTCATGCCGGTGCTCGCCGGCGGCAGGCTCGTCGGCCGTGTCGATCCGGGCCGGGACGGGACGACGCTCATCGCCAAGCGCGTGAGCGGCGCGCCGGCCGCGGCGCCGCAGATCGCCCGTGCGCTCGTCGAGGCGGCGCGCTGGGCGGGCTGCGACGACGTCTCGATCACGGAGGCCCGGCCCGCCGCGCTGAAGTCGGCACTTCGCGCGGCGCTCAAGACCCGGCGATGACCGCGTTCGCCCTCGGCCTCGTGCTCGCATCCGCGGTCGCGCACGCGACCTGGAACCTCTTCGCCAAACGGTCGAGCGGCGGTGCGCCGTTCCTCTGGCTCGCGTTCTCGCTCGCGATCCCGCTGTACGCGCCGATCGCGATCGCGGTATGGGTGCTGAGCGGCGCGCGGATCGGCCCGCTCGAGATCGGGTGGATGTCCGTCAACGGCGCCCTCAACGTCGCGTACGGGATCTTCCTCCTGCGGGGGTATCGCGCCGGCGATCTCTCGATCGTCTATCCCCTCGCGCGCGGGACCGGACCGGTCCTCGCGCTCGTCGGGGCGGTCCTGCTCTTCGGCGAGCGGCCGACGCCGCTCGCGATCGCCGGCGCGCTCGGGATCGTGGCGGGCGTGTTCGTCCTCACCGGCGATCCGCGCGAGCTGCGCCGGCGCGGCGTGACCGCGGCCGTCGGGTACGCGCTCTTGACGGGCGTGACCATCGCGTCGTACACGCTCTGGGACAAACGGGCGGTCAGCGTCCTGCTCATCCCGCCGATCCTCTACGAGTGGGGGGCGAACATCTTCCGGGCGATCATCCTGACGCCGCTGGTCCTGCCGCGGTGGCCCGAGGTGAAGGCCGAGTGGGCCGCGCACCGGACCGGCATCCTGGCCGTCGCGGCCCTCTCGCCGCTCGCGTACATGCTCGTGCTGACCGCGCTGGCGATCAGCCCGGTGAGCTACGTCGCGCCGGCGCGCGAGATCGGGATCCTCGTCGGGGTGGTCATCGGCGCCCGCACGCTGGCCGAGGCGGATATCGGAAGGAGATCGATCGCGGCGATTCTGATGGTGGGGGGCGTCATCGCGCTGGCGCTCGGCTAGTCTCGCCGCCGGTGAGCGAGGGACTGCTTCTCGAGGCGCAGCGCGTCGAGCGGACGATCGCGCGCATTCGGTGGGGCGCGGCGGGCCTCGACATCGTCCTCGGCCCGTTCTTCCCGAACCTGTCGCTGCCGGGCGTCTTCCTGCTCGGCGCGGCGATCGTCGTCTACGGCACGCTCGCGCTCCGGGCGTCCGGCCGCGCCGGGTCGCTCGAGGACCATCGCCGGATCGCCGCGATCTCGTTCGCCTGCGACCTGTCGGTCCTGGTCATCGCGCTGTTCCTGTTCTCGAGCGACCCCGGCTGGATCACGTATCTCATCGCGCTCGTCGTCGTCATCACCGGCGCGTTTCGCTTCGGGACGGTCGGCGTGTGGAGCGCCGCCGTGGTCTCGTCGATCGGCTACGTCGCGGTCGCCGTCTTCCGCCAGATCGCCTTCGGGTTCGTCACGCCGCCGGAGCGGGCGTTGTTCACCGTGTCGGTCTTCGGGCTCACCGCCGTGCTCCTCGACCGCGGGCTGCGCGAGCTCCGCCAGCTGCGGGACGAGCGGGAGGGCTTGATCACCGAGCTGCAGCGGCGGATCGCCGAGGACCAGGCGCTCGAGCAGGTCATGCGCATCGTTGCCGGGATCCCCGCGGCCGACGCGATCGTGCCCGCGGTGCTGCGCGCCAGCCGCGACGTCCTGCGCTTCGATCGCGCGACCGTGTTCGTCGCGGACGAGGTGCTGGGCGAGTACCGGCCGCTCTACCGCCTCGCGGCGAACGAGGCGGCCGAGGCCGTCCCGCCGCCGCGGCTGCGGCTCGGCGAGGGGCTGCTGGGGTCCGCGATGCGGAGCGAGTCGACCCTGCTCGTGCGCAACCTGCTCACCGATCCGCGGTACGTCACGGTGCGCCCGAACGAGCAGGCCCGGTCGGTCATCCTCGTGCCGCTGCGCGTCCGCGGCCGCGCGGTCGCGGCGTTCTCCATCTCTCGCGCGATCCCCGATGCGTTCGGCGCGGACGACGTGCGGCTCGCCGAGACCGTCGCCGGGCTCATCGCGCAGGTCCTCGAGAACGAGCGGCTGTTCGCCGAGGCGAGCCAGGCCGAGGCCCTGCGGGCCGCGGACAAGCTGAAGGACGAGTTCCTCGCCACGATCAGCCACGAGCTGCGGACGCCGCTCACGGTCATCGGGGGGTCGCTCGAGCTGCTCGCGCAGGGTCGCGCGCGGGATACCGACCAGCTCATCGCGCAGGCCCGCCGCCACGTCGAGCGCCTCGACCGGACCGTCCAGGACCTCCTCGATCTCGCGCACCTCCAGGAGACGCGCGTCGAGCTGGAGCGCGAGTACGTTTCGCCCGGCGTGCTGCTGAACGAGGCGGCCGCGGCGCACGGCGTGCTCGCGGCGCAGCGCGGTCAGGACATCGCGGTGGCCGACGGCGGTGCGCCGCCGCTCGCGTACGTCGATCGCCGCCGGATCCAGCAGATCCTCGGCAACCTCGTCGCGAACGCGGTGCGGTACGCGCCGGAAAGGAGCACGATCACCCTCGGTGCCGCCACCGACCACGGCCGGCTGCGTCTGACGGTGAGCGACGAGGGCACGCCCATCCCGGCCGCGGAGCGCGATCGGCTGTTCGACAAGTTCTACCGCCGGCCGGCGCACCGGGACGCGCCGGGCGGGTCGGGCCTCGGCCTGGCGATCGCGAAGTCGCTCGCCGAGCTCCACGGCGGGACGGTGCTCGTCGAGGACCGCGCCCCGACCGGGAACACGTTCGTCGTCGAGCTGCCGGTTTGAGGATCCTCGTCGTCGACGACGAGCCCGACGTCGCGAACCTGGTGCGCATGGGCATCGCGTACCAGCGGCCGGACTACGAGATCGTCGAGTCCCACAGCGGCCCGGACGCGCTGGATCGCGCGGCCCGCGAGCCGTGGGACCTGGTCATCCTCGACCTCACGATGCCCGAGGTCGACGGGTTCACCGTCCTCGGCGCGCTCCGTGGCGGCGGGAGCGACGTTCCGATCATCGTGCTCACCGCTCGCGACGCGGAGCAGGATCGCGTGCGCGGGCTCGAGCTCGGCGCCGACGATTACGTCACGAAGCCGTTCAGCCACAAGGAGCTGGTCGCGCGTATCGATGCGGTCATGCGGCGCTATCGCGCGGGCACGGAGGCGACGCGGGCCAACGAGCTCGTCCGCGGCGAGCTGCGGATCGACTTCGCCCAGCGAAAGGTGACGCTGCGCGCGCAGCACGTCGCGCTCACGCCGACCGAGTACAGCCTGCTGTTCCAGCTCGTCACGAACGCGGGTCGCGTGATGACCCACCACGAGCTCCTGAAGAAGGTCTGGGGCGACGAGTACCGCGAGGAGGTCCACTACCTCAAGGTGTACGTCGGCCGTCTTCGTACCAAGCTCGAGCGCGATCCGGCGAAGCCGGAGCTCGTCCTCACCGTGCGCGGCGTCGGCTACCAGTTCCCCGCGAGCTAGCCGCGGCGGGCCACGTCGGCGCCCTCGATCGCGAGCAGCCTGCGCTTGACGTCGAGCCCACCGGCGTAGCCGACGAGCGATCCGTTCGATCCCACGACCCGATGGCACGGCACCACGATCGGAATCGGGTTGGCGTTCAGGGCGCCGCCGGCGGCGCGCGAGGCCTTCGCGTTGCCCGCGCGCTTCGCGACGGCGCCGTACGTGCTGACCGCGCCGAACGGGATCTTCGCCGTCGCCGCGAGCACGCGCGTCTGGAACGGCGTCAGCCCGGAGAGGTCGACGGCCACGTCGAAGTCGCGGCGCGTGCCGTTGAAGTACTCGTCCAGCTCGCGCGCGAGCGCGCTCGACCGCGTGCGATCGGGCACGACGCCCGGACCGTACACCCGGACGAGACGCCGCAGCTCGCTCTCGGAGGGCTCGTCGCCGTAGTGGATCGTGGTCACGCCGCGGGGCCCGATCGCCACCCACAGCGGGCCGAGCGGCGAGCCGAGCACGTCGTACCCGATCGTCGCGAGCCCTTCCCGCTTCGCGCGCGCGAGCAGCCGCTCGCGGGCATCACCGATCACCGTTTCGATCGTCATCTAGGCCACCGCCACTTTCAGTTTCTTGAGCGCTTCGCTCACCCGAGCCCGGGCCGCTTCCTCGCTGCAGTCGAGCGCCGCCGCGATCTCCGGGTACGGCAGCCCCTGCAGCTTGCGCAGGACGAACGCCGCGCGCTGCCCCGCCGGCAGCGTCTCGATGGCGTACGAGAGATCCGCGAGTGTCACGCCGTCGCGCTCGGGCGCGGCGAGGGCCAGGTCGTCGACGCTCGCCACGATCCGCTTCGCCCGCCGTTCCCGATCGATCGCCCGGTTCGTCGCGATCTTGTACAGCCAGGCGCGCTCGGTGCCGCGCCGCGGCGGCGGCCAGGCCCGGAACGCCGCGAGGAAGGTGTCCTGGTAGAGGTCCTCGGCATCGGCGCGCTGACCCGAGAGCCGCAGGGCGTACGCGAACAGCTCGCGCTCGTGGCGCTCGAGGAGCTGGCCAAAGGTCAGGACATCGGTACTCACGCTCGTAGATGGAACGCCGGACCTA
>JAXDLF010000229.1:0-4932 GCA_034666765.1 Chloroflexota bacterium | reverse complement strand
AGGAGCGGGTACAGGAGGTCCTTGATCGGGATCGGCGTGCCCGCGGCCTGCCGCTTCCGGAACTCCTCGCGCGCGAGCAGCTGCTGCACCGTGAAGCGGGAGCCCAGCTCGATGACGTCGCGCAGGCCGAACTTCGCGAACCATTCGCTCTGCATGACGGTGCGCGAGTTCTCCTTCGGCACGACGAGGTGGAACTGCGTCAGGTACGTCTCCGCGTTCACCATGACCTCGGCGTGGCTGCGCATGGGCCGTGATTCATCCTTGTCCGTCGGATCGCCGATCTGGGTGGTCCAGTCGCCGACGATCAGGACGATCTCGTGGCCCCATTGCGCGAGCTTCCGGAGCTTGCGGAGCCCCATCGCGTGGCCGATGTGCAAGTTCGGGTGCGTCGGATCGAATCCCTGTTTGATACGGAGCCGACGCTCGCCGGACGCGAGGGCCTTACGAAGGTCCTCCCGCACGATGACTTCGGACATGCCACGGGTCAGGAACTCGTCGAGCTCCTGCTCGGTGGGCCGGATGGGCATGCGCTTCAGTCTAGGATTGAGTCATTCCCCGTTCGACTACACGCGATCACGCGTTCCGACGCGGACCGTATCGGGAGGCCAAGCCGAAGAAGAACGGCCTGGGCTCCAAGGTGACGGTCCTGTCGCCCGTGCTGATCGCGCTCCTGATCACCTTCGTCGGCCTGCCCCTTGCGGGCGGGCTGATCGCGTTCGCCTTCTTCTCCCACGACCTGCCGTCGGCCCAGGACATCGGGAAGGCGCCGCTGGCCCAGTCGACCAAGGTGTACGACCACGATGCGAAAGAGCTGCTCTACCAGTTCGAGGAGGAGCGCCGCGACCTCGTCCAGTACAAGGACATCCCGCAGGTGCTGATCAACGCGGTCGTCGCCTCGGAGGACCACAGCTTCTTCTCGAACCCCGGCGTCGACGTGCTGGGGATCGCCCGGGCCGCGTTCTCCGACCTCACCCGCTCGGGCACCGGAGGCGGTGGCGCGTCGACCATCACCCAGCAGCTCGTGAAGCTCCGGCTGGTCGGCAACGAGAACACCATCACCCGGAAGATCCGTGAGGCGATCCTCGCCGTCGAGGTGACCCGGACCTACTCGAAGGAGCAGATCCTCGAGCTGTACTTCAACCAGATCTACTACGGGAACCAGGCCTACGGGGTGAAGGCCGCGGCGCAGTCGTACTTCGGGAAGGCCGACCTGAACACGCTGACCCTGCCGGAGGCCGCGCTGCTCGCCGGGCTGCCCCAGCTCCCCTCGATCCTCGATCCCACGAAGGCGGAGAACACCGGGCGCGCCACCGAGCGCCGCACGTACGTGCTCGACCAGATGCAGAGCCTCGGCATGATCACCCAGGCCGAGGAGGACGCCGCGAACGCGACGCCGATCAAGACCGTCGGCCCCACGGTCGCGACGATCAAGGCCCCCCACTTCGTCTTCCAGGTGCGCAACCAGCTCACCGCGATCCTCGGCGGCGACGAGGGCGCAGTCACCCGCGGCGGCTTCAAGGTCATCACGTCGCTCGACTGGCGGCTCCAGCAGGCGGCCGAGGCCCACGTGAAGGACCAGGTGTCGCAGCTGAAGAACGGCAGCAACGTCAACAACGCCGCGCTCGTGTCCCTGGATACGCGCACCGGCGAGGTCCTCGCGTACGTCGGGTCGGTCGACTACAACGACCGCACCGACCCGAAGGTCCAGGGCCAGTTCGACGCCGCGGGCATCGGCATGCGGCAGCCGGGGTCATCGTTCAAGGTCTTCACCTACCTCACCGCGCTCAAGAAGGGCGCGACCGCGGCGACCGTCGTGGTGGACGCGCGGACGGACTTCGACGGCAAGGCCTCGCCGGGGGTCGTGAGCGGGTCGGGCTTCCACAGCCAGTGCGGCTACTGCCCGGAGAACGCGGACCTCCAGTACCACGGACCGGTGACCATGCGCCAGGCGATCCGCGAGTCGCGGAACATCCCGGCGATCAAGTTCCTACAGCAGTACTCCGGGATCGACGACACGATCCAGACGGCGCACGACCTCGGCCTCACCACGCCGATCGATACGTCGAAGGTCGGGCTGTCGCTCACGCTCGGCGCGGCCGAGGTGAAGCTCATCGACATGGCGAACGCCTTCGGCACGGTCGCCAATCTCGGCGTCCACGTCGATCCAACCTTCATCCTCCGGGTCGAGGATTCCCGCGGGAAGGTCATCTGGGAGCACAAGGACTACCCGCAGAAGCGCGTGGTCGACGAGAACACGGCGTACGTGATGGTCGACATCCTGAAGGACACGACCCAGCCGGATCGCGACTTCATCTTCGGCAGCTTCACCAACATCGGCCGGCCCGCGGGCCTCAAGACGGGCACGACCGACAACCTGAAGGACGTGTACGCCGTCGGGTTCACGCCGACCCTCGTGACCGGCGTGTGGATGGGCAACAGCAACGGCGAGGTGATGCAGGGCATCTCGTCGGCCATCGGACCCGGCTTGCTCTGGCGCGACTACATGAAGGAGATCTTCGCCAGCTTCCCTGCGACCGACTGGAAGCGTCCGGCGAACATCGTCGACGTGAACGTCGTCACGGCGCCCGGCGCCTTCGGCGGTTATGGATCCGGACTCCTGCCCTCCAGCCTCACGCCGTTCTCGACGAAGGAGATCTTCGTGAAGGGGACCGAGCCGCGGAAGGTCGACGACTGGTTCACCGCCGGCTGCACCGCCGCGGATGGGGCGCAGAAGGTTGCCATGCAGATCAAGGAGGTCGGCCCGGCGGCCTGGAAGCCATACACCGACCAATGGATCAACGAGGCGAACGCGGGCTCGCGGAGCTACGGCCGCTACACCTGGAACCTGTTCCCGCCGAGCGGCCAGTGTCCAAGCCCGAGCCCCAGCCCGTCCCCCTCGGCCACGTCGGGTACGGGGACGCCGCGTCCGACCGGAAGTGGCGGCCTGCCCCTGCCGACGATCCCGCCGCTCTTCACGCCCTCGCCGACCCCGAGGCCGACCCCCACGCGCTAGTGGCCGGCATCGCGGCGATCGCGGTCATCCGCGACGAGCGCGGCCGGGTGCTGCTGGTGAAGCAGCGCGGCGGTCCCTTCGCCGGTGCGTGGCTTCTGCCGGGTGGACGAGCCGGCGACGACGAGAGCGCCGTCCACGCTCTCGTCCGCGAGGTGCGCGAGGAGACCGGACTCACGATGACGGACGCGACGTACGTCGCGGGCTACCGCACGAGCGGCGACGGCTACGACCTCACCGTGCTCGTGTACACCGGTCCCGCCGCCGGCTCGCTCGTGGCCGAATCCGGAAGCGACGTCGGCTGGTTCGCGCCGGAGACGATCACGGACCCCCATCCGGCTCTTCAGCGCCAGCTGCACGATACGGGCGTCCTGACGGGCGACTCCGCCGCGATCGACGTGGCGCTGTCCGGCGCCGGCATCCGGATGGAGCCCTTGCGCTAGTACGCTCGCGGCGTGAACGCCATCCAGCTCCGCGGTATTCGCCGCGTCTTCAACATCAAGACCGGCACGATCCGCCGTCACGCGAAGCAGGTCGTCGCCATCGACGGGCTCTCGATGGACGTCGGCGAGGGTGAGCTGTTCGGCCTCCTTGGTCCGAACGGCGCCGGCAAGACGACCACGATCAAGATCCTTACGACCCTCCTGATGCCAACAACGGGGACGGCGACCGTCCACGGGCGCGACGTCGTACGCGAGGCAGCCGGCGTCCGGCGCGAGATCGGCTTTGTGTTCGGCGGAGAGCGCGGTCTTTACTACCGCCTGTCCGGTCGGGACAACCTTCGGTATTTCGCCGAGCTCTATCGCGTCCCGCCGGCCGAGATCCGCCGGCGGGTCGACGAGCTGCTGGAGATGGTCGGGCTCACCGAGAAGGCCGAAGAGAGCGTCGAGGGCTACTCGCGCGGGATGAAGCAGCGATTGCATCTCGCGCGGACCCTCGTCCACCGCCCGAGGGTGCTCTTCCTGGACGAGCCGACCATCGGCTTGGACCCGATCGGCGCGCGTGACATCCGTCGGATCGTGACCGAGCTCCACCGCCAGGGAACCACGATCATCCTCACGACGCACTATCTGTTCGAGGCGGACGCGATGTGCGAGCGGATCGGCGTCATCGACAAGGGTCGCCTCGTCGCCCTCGGTACTCCGGCCGAGCTCAAGGCCAACGCGAGCGATGTGAGCGTCGTCGAGGTAGAAGTCTTCGGGGTCGGCACGGATGTCGTCGATGGACTTCGGGCGCTTGACTTCGTCGACTCGGTCGTCGTCGAACAGCGTGAACTGCGCCAACTGCTTCGCGTGCAGACGACGCTCGGCGAGCGGGCCGTCGCGCCGCTCATGGCCGCCATGGGCGGTACGCAGGTCGGCCGCGTCGCCGTGCGCGAAGCGACGCTCGAGGACGCGTACGTGAAGCTGGTGGGGCGGGTCGAGTGATCCACGCGCTCCGCGTCGCCTGGATCGCCGCCGACGTGCAGTTTCGGGAGGTGGCGGTGAACAACTTTCTGCTCTTCGGCGCGCTCGTGCAGCCGTTCTTCATCGGAGTGACCACGATGTTCATGCTCCGGCACCGCCCGGACTTCGACCCGATGTACGTCGTTGTCGGCGCTGCCCTATCGGGGCTCTGGTCGACGCTCCTGTTTTCCGGCAGCGGCGCGATCACCCACGAGCGCTGGATGGGAACACTCGAGTTGCTCGTGGCGTCGCCGACCTCGCTCGTCCTGATCTTCGGCGGCAAGCTCGTGGGGACGATCGCCTTCTCGCTGGTCTCGCTCATCCTGTCGTACGGCGTCGGCGCGTGGCTGTTCGGCTACTCCCTGACGATCGCCGACCCGGGCGGTTTCGCCATCTCGCTCCTGTTCGCGCTCGCCGCCCTCTGGGTGATGGGGATGCTGTTCGCTCCGCTTGCGATCTACTGGCGCGCAGTTGGGC
>JAXDLF010000228.1:0-11511 GCA_034666765.1 Chloroflexota bacterium | reverse complement strand
GGCGGAGAACGCGAGCTGCGACCCGAGGCGCTCGCGGAGCGCGCGCTCGAGGCGCGACTCGAGCCGGGCGAGCTCCTCGACGGGGGAGCGTTGCCGCGGCGGGAACATGACGACCCGGATCGGACCGCCGAGCGGCGGCAGCGGCGCTCCGGTGTGGGTGATGGACGCCAGGGCGATCGCGAGCGCGAGGCGGCGTCCGGGCTCGTCGTCGAACGGCGCGTCCGGCACGTCGACGCCGAACCGATCGCGGAACGCGGCCGCCCGGGCGATCGCTTCCCGCAGCCGCGCGGGCGGTACGCCCAGGGCGAGATGCTCCGCCGTGTCCAGCTGCCTCGCGAGGCCGCTGGTCACCATGACCGCATCGATGCCCGCGTTCACCGCGCGCGCGGTCACGCGCTCGGGCGTCTCCACCTGCGTGAGGCCGGACATGTCCAGGGAATCGGTGATGGCGAGGCCGCGAAAGCGAAGCTGGTCGCGCAGGAGGTCGCCCAGGATCCGCGGCGACAGGGTCGCGATGTTCTCGCCATCCAGAGCGGGGTAGCGCACGTGTGCGGTCATCACCGCGGACGCGCCCGCGTCGAGCGCCGCCCGGAACGGGGCGAGCTCGCGCGTCTCGAGCGTGGTCCGATCGGCGGAGACGTCGACCGTCGTGTGGTGGGTGTCGTATGCGGTGGCTCCGTGTCCGGGAAAGTGCTTCGGCGACGTGGCGACGCCGGCGCCCTCCGAGCCCGTCACCCAGCTCGCGCAGTAGCCCGCGACCGACCGCGGATCGTCGCCGAACGAGCGGGTGCCGATGACCGGATTGCGCGGCTCGACGTTCACGTCGCAGACCGGCGCGTGGTTCATCGCGATGCCGTCCGCGAGCAGCCCGCGGGCGACGGCGCGCGCGGCACGCTCGGCGTTGCCGGGCTGGCCCGTCGCCGCGATCGCCATCGCGCTCGGGAACACCGCTCCGTAGCCGATGCGCACGACGGTGCCGCCCTCCTGATCGACGCCCACCGGGACCGGTCGCAGCCCGCCGCGGCGCGCCGCCGCGGCCGCCTCGCGGAGCATCCCGCGGACCTGCTCGCGCGAGCGGATGTTCCCGCGGTACGCGAACAGGAGCAGCCCGCCGATGCGTCCGCGCTCGATCCCGTCGAGCAATCCGCCCGGAACGGCCGCGCCGTCGAATCCGGCCCAGACGAGGCTTCCGGCGGTATGGCGACCGGTCGAAAGTCGCGTGCTCACGTCGCGAGCCTAGGCGGTCATCGACTCCGCGGCGGTCGTGATGCGCTCGCACGCGGCGCGCAACGCTGAGACATCACGCTCGGAGAAGGTCTCGCCGAAGATCGTCCCGATCGCGCGCACGACATTCGGCGCGGCGCGACGGAACGCACGCCGCCCGTCGGCGGTGAGCACGATGAGCTGACCGCGGCGGTCGGACGCGCAGGCGTGGCGCTCGATGTACCCGCGCTCGACCAGGCGATCCAGCAGGCGAGTGAGTCCGCTCTTCGTGATGAGCACGCGCTCGGCCAGCTCGGTCGGCCGCAGGCCGTCCCGCGGACCGGTGGCCACGTTGACGAGCACGTCGTACTCGGAGTGGGAGACGCCGGTGTCCACGAGGGCCGCCTCGAGCGCGAGGGTCGAGGCCGTCCCGGCGCGCAGGAACGCCTGCCACGCCGCGAGCTCGGGGTGGCTTGCCTTCCGGCGCTTCGAGGAATATGTTGTCTGAACAACTTGTTCTCGCACAACAAGAAGGATAGCTCCCGGCGGGCGGCCGGGCAAGCACTTCCAGGAGGACGTTCAGACACATGCAGTGGCAAATCGACACCAGTCACACAAGCGTCACGGCGGCGGTGAAGCACATGATGCTTTCGACCGTGCGCGGCGCGTTCAGCGGCGCCAGCGGGGTCATCGACTTCGACCCGGCGAAGCCGGAGGCCGGCGGCATCGAGCTCCGGATCCCGGCGGCCTCGGTGAACACCGGTGACGAGAAGCGCGACGGGCACCTTCGCTCGGCCGACTTCCTCGACGCCGAGAAGCACCCCGAGATCGTTTTCAAGAGCACGAAGATCACGCCCAAGGGCAAGGATCGGTTCGTCGTCGACGGCGACCTCACGATCCGCGGCACGACGAAGCCGGTTTCGGCGAGCGTCGAGCTCCTCGGCATCGCCGCGGACCCGCGCGCCGGACAGCGCGCCGGCTTCGACGCCAAGCTCAGCTTCGACCGCACCCAGTGGGGGCTGACCTGGAACATGCCGGTTCCGAGCGGCGTCCTCGTAGGCGAGAAGATCACCATCGAGGCGAACATCGCGGCGACCCCGAAGGCCGAGGCGGTCGCCGCCTAGCTCGAGGCTCGGCGGCGCGCGTGGAAGCGGGAGATCGCAAGCTCCCCCAGCGCGCGCCGCCGCGTCCGGCCGGGCTCCTTCTCGAGCACGATCCGCCGGATCTGATCCGCGGCGGGCACGATCGGCGCGATCCGCCGGCGGCTTCGCGGACCCGCGATGCGTCCTTCGAGCGCGTCGATCACGTCCTTGACCCGCTCGTCGACCTCATGGATGTCCAGCGGCCGATCGCCGAGGGGCAGCGAGATGCGCACCTCGAGCTGATCGCTCTCCCGATAGCCGACGCCACGCCGCGTCTGCACGTCCAGGACCGCTCCATGCACCCGCCGCCGCCACTCGTTCCGCGGGCGCGCGTAGGCGGGCAGCGGCACGGTGATCGAGAAGCGGCGCTTGGCCACGGCCGGAGCCTAGCGCTCAGCCGCGAGTGACGGTGACGTCGACCTGATCCCAGCCGGTCGCGCCGTTCGGGAACGGATCGCGCCCGACCTCGGTCTCGAGCGCGCCGGTCTTGTCGGTGGAGCGGGCGACGAGGGTGAATCGGCCCACCGCCGGTGGCGTCCAATCGAGCTTCCACCGCACCCACGTCAGCGGCCCCAGGGCCGGCTCGAGCTCGGCCGCGCCGAAGGTCTTGCCGCCATCCGTGGAGACCTCGACCTTCGAGATGCCGCGCGCGCCGGCGAACGCGACGCCCGCGACGGGGATGGGCGCGCTGCCGTCCCACTTCGCCGCGCGCACCGGCGTGTCGATCCGGGTGTTCGTGTTGATCACCGCCAGATCGGACCACCCGCGCTCCATCCAATAGCCGAGGTAGTCGAACGTCACGCACTCGATCGACTTCAGCCACTTGACGTTCTTCATGCCGTAGATGTTCGGCACCAGCAACCGGGCCGGGTAGCCATGGTCCTGCGGGATGGTGACCCCGTTCATCAGGTAGGCGACGATCGTGTCCGGCTCCATCGCCTTCTCGATACGGATCGAGTCGGTGTAGCCGTCGACCGAGGTCAGCTTCACGTCGTACGTGCCGGCCTTCGGCTTCGCTCGAGCCAACAGATCGCTCAGCGGCACTCCGGTCCAGAGGGCCGTGGACATGAGATCGCCGCCGACGTAGTTGCTGATGCACTCGAGCGTCTTCAGCTGCTCGACCGCCTCGAGATCGAGAAGTTCCTCGTAGGTCAGCGAGAACGGGGCCTCGACCGAGCCACCGATGTCCAGCGTCCACGTCGCCACGTCGGCCGACGGCTTGATGAGCGTCGTGTCCACGGTGTAGTGGTCCGCGTTCGCGGTGACGCGGGGGGTGAGGGCCGGCAGCGACTCGAACGCCGGCAGCGCGGCCGGCGGCGAGACCGCGGACCGCAGGTGGCGCGCGATCAGCGGAATGCCTTCGGCACGCTTCGTGAGCGCGCGCACCGCCGAGCCGCCGGCGAGGCTCCCGACCGCGACGACGGCGGAGAACGCCGCGGCGCCATAGAGGATCCGGCGCCGCGATGGCGATCGTTCGACCGACGGCACGTCGGATTCGCCCGTCGCGACCCCCGTGAGCAGCTGCAGCGCGGTGAAGTAGGTGAGCGCTCCAACGGCGCTCGTGAGCAGCACCGACGGGAGGTCCACGACACCCGGCGCGAAGAGCTGCCCCAGCGCGACCGTCGCGATCCACGGCAGCCCGCCGACGATGAGCACGGTGCGGTCGCGCCGATTCGGATCCACGGCCAGCGCGCCGGCGGCCGCGCCGCAGGTCAGGAACAACACGATCACGCCGGCGACGAGGAGGCGCTTCGCCCAGAACTGCAGCAGGCCGATGAGCGGCACGACGATGAACCCGGGCGTGACCTCGATGATCGCCTGACCCAGGGCATCCGGTGCGAACGCGAATCCCGCGAGGCTGGCCAGGAACGCGAGGTCGAGGGCGAAGAACATCGCGAGGCCGCCGACGAGGGCCCCGGTGCGCGCGCGGCGGTCGAGCCGAAGCTTCATTCGGAGCGCTGCACCCTCATGTATGGGACGATACGCCGCCGTGTCCGAATCACCCGCTCCACTGACCGCGGAGGATCTGTCGGCGTTCGCCGTCGTCAGCGAGGCGGTGATCGCTCCGGAGGGCGACCGGGTCGCCTACGCGGTCCGGCGCATGGACGTCACGGCGAACCGGTACCGCGCCGCCATCTTCGTGTCGAGCGCGGACGGCTCCCCCGACGCGGTTGCGTGGACCGATGGGGCGGCCGACGACGCGACACCGCGGTGGTCGCCCGATGGGACGCGCATCGCGTTCGTCAGCGATCGGGGCGCGGTCCCGGAGGGCAAGAAGCGCGCGCCGAAGAACGTCTTCGTCGTCGACGGCCCGGACACGGCGCCGCGCCAGGTCGCGGCCTTCGCCGACGACTGCGGCGACCTGGTCTGGCTGCCCGACGGATCGGGCGTCATCGTCACGCTGAAGGACCCGGCGCCGCTCCAGCCCGATGACGCGCCGAAGGTCTACGACCGCGTCCGGTACAAGTCGGACGACGCCGGCATGCTCGACCTGCGCCGCAAGCATCTGTGGCTCGTGCCGCTGCGGGGCGGCGACCCGCGCAAGCTCACCGACGGCGACTGGGACGACAGCCAACCGGCCATCTCGCCCGATGGCGCGACGGTCGCGTTCACCTCGAACCGGACCGCCGACCGCGATCGCAACACCGTGACCGACATCTGGACCGTCCCGCTGCGCGGTGGCCCCCCGGCTCGCGTCACGACCGAGCAGGGCCAGTACGGCAACGCGTCGTGGTCGCCGGACGGTGCCGCGATCGCCTGCCTCGGGACCGTCGACGCGGTGGGCGCGGGCGCGCGCAACACGCGCGTCTGGCGCTTCGGGAGTGCCGGCGGCGCGGGCACCGATCTGCTCGGCACCTGGGATCGCACGACCGGGTCGCGCGTGATGAGCGACATCCGCGGTGAGCCGGCGCCGTTCCCACCCGCCTGGACGCGGGATGGCCGGATCCTCTTCATCGGCTCGGACCAGGGCACGGCGAACCTCTACTCCGTCGATCAGCGCGGCGGCGGCGTGCGCGCGGAGACGGTCGGCGCGCATCAGCTCGTGGCCGCCACCGTGGATCGTGACGTCCGCTGCTTTGCCGGCGTGCTCGCGACCGCGACGTCGCCGGGCGAGGTCGTGACCGGGCAGCCCGGTGGCACGATGCGCGCGATCACGAGCCTGAACCGCGGCCTCCTGAGCGCGCGCTACATCGCCGAGCCCGAGCGGGTGGCGTTCACCGGCGCCGACGGCTGGGCCATCGAGGGCTGGCTGCTCAAGCCGCGGGGCTTCGACCCGTCGAAACGGTGGCCGCTCGTCCTCGAGATCCACGGCGGGCCCCACGGCGCGTACGGCCACTCCTTCTTCCACGAGTTCCAGGTCCTCGCCGGACGTGGCTACGCGGTGCTGTACGCCAACCCGCGCGGGAGCCACGGGTATGGCGACGCGTTCGTGCGCGCGTGCGTGGGCGACTGGGGCGGCAAGGACTACGAGGACCTGATGGCCGGCGTGGACATGGCCCTCGGGCTCGGCTGGGTCGACCGCGATCGGCAGTACGTGACCGGTGGGAGCTACGGCGGGTTCATGACGAACTGGATCGTCGGTCACACCGATCGGTTCAAGGCCGCGGTCACGCAGCGGAGCATCAGCAACAACATCAGCGCGTTCGGCACGAGCGACATCGGATGGCACTTCTGGGGCTACGAGATGGGTGGGGCGGCGCCGTGGCGCGACGCGCACCGGCTCGTCGAACGGTCTCCGTTGACCTACGTCACGAACGTGAAGACGCCCCTGCTCATCCTCCACGCCGAGAAGGACTTCCGCTGCCCGATCGAGCAGGCGGAGCAGCTCTTCGTCGCGCTCAAGGTCCTTGGGAAGGAAGCGGTGTTCGTCCGCTTCCAGGACGACACCCACGAGCTCACCCGCGGCGGGAAGCCGAAGAACCGGATCGACCATGCGCGCCGGATTGCCGACTGGTTCGATGCCCACCCCTGATCTCCTGATCAGAAGGGGGGTCGTCGACGACGCGAGGGAAGCGTCACGGATGCATGCGGATACCTGGCGCATCTCATATCGCGGACTGGTGCCGGACGCGCTTCTCGACGGGCTCGACCCATCGCGTTGGGAGAACGGCTGGCGCCGCGGCTTCGAATCGATGGATCCCACGCGCGTCGTGCACGTCGCCCTGGTCGCCGGTCGCATCGTCGGTTTCGCGGGCGGCGGCGCTGCTCGCGCCGCGGCTCCGCCCGGCTACCTCGGCGAGATCTTCGCCCTGTACGTGCATCCGGCACACCAGGGACAGGGGATCGGCCGGCTCCTGCTGAAGGCGGCGGCCGAAGGCCTCGCGGAGCGCGGTCTGGTCCCGATCGTCATCTGGACCCTCTTCAACAACCCGCAGTCCCGCGGCTTTTACGAGTCCCGCGGCGGCGTGGTCATCGGCGAGAAGCGCGAGCCCTTCGACGGCTATGAGCTCCACGAGGTCGGCTACGGGTGGAAGGATCCCGCGCCGCTCATCGGCGATTAGGGCTTCTCCGGCCCCAGGTCCAGGTCCTGCGGGGCCTCGCCCGGCAGCTTCCATCTGATGTAGCCATAGCCGGTCTCGACGTGCTGCCGGTTCGCGTCGTCCGTCGCCGTGGCGAACGCGCGATCGAACGCCGAACGATCCTGGGCCTCGATCGCTTTGAAGACGGGACCCAGCATCTCGACCTCGTACCGGTCGAGGCGCTCCTTGTACTTGGGCCGGATGATCCCGAGCCGTCGCTGCAGCGAGCGCACCCGGCGCGCGTAGAACGCCGCGAGCGGCCAGTTGCCGCCGCGCGCGGCATACGCGCAGCGCCACCACGAGTTGCCGACGAGGACCATGAGGTCCGCGGTTCCGGGGAGACCCGCGTTGATGTGCTCGTTCGAGAGCTCGTCGGTCACGCGCACAATTCTCCGCGATGGCCCCACCACCCGCGGAACATGGCGATCCGGTCACCTCGTGGCGGCTGTTCTGGACGAGCGAGCTCCCACTTCATCGGCGCCTCGCCGTCGCGGCGGCGAACATGGCGCGCCGCGTCCGAACCCCGCCGCATGACTGCTGCGGCCGGCCGGGCGAGCCCGGCTGCTGACGCGCCGCACCGGCGGACGGTCGTCCGCCCGACGCGCATCCCCATTACCATCGGCCTGAATGAAGGAGCTCCTCGAAGGCCGCCGATTCGGCTTCGCGCTGCGCCCGCAGCTTGGCGCCATCGCGACCGGTCTCGGGCTCGCCGTCCTGCTCCTCGACCTCATGTCGTGGCTCGGCTGGGGCGCGCGCGACACCTTCGGCATCGCCATCGCCGCGAGCTGGCTCGCCGCCGCGACCGCCGGCGTGGCGCTGCTCGCTCTGTTGACCGCGATCGCGGAATCGAGCGACGCCGCGGCCGAGGATCGCCCGCTCGCCCGGCTCGATCTGGTCGCCGCGCTCGTCGTGCTGGTCCTCTACGGCGCCTCGGCGGCCCTCCGCTACCTCGACACCGGTGCGGCCGCGTCGTCGCCCGCCGCGCTCGTCACGGCCCTCGCCGGGCTGATCGTGCTGCTCGTCGATGGCGTCATCGCGGCCACCCTGTACTCGAGCCGCGAGTGGGAGGTGCTCGATGAAGAGGAATACGAGCCCCGTCGCCACCAGAAGCGTCGCCGCGCGAGCTAGACCCCCGCGCCGGTCAGGAAGAACAGCACCCGCGCGCTGACCTCTCCCGCGAGGACGCACCCCAGCCCCACGAAGAGCAGCCCGGTCGACGCCTGGGTATTCATGCGCGCGGTCCACCAGGCCGCGAGCGCGACGACCAGGGTCATGAGCAGGCCGACGCCGATGCGCAGCCCGGCGGCCACGAGGAGCGCGGTCTCCATGTTGAGCGAGAGCTCTCCGCGCGCGATCGCGATCGCGACCAGCACGATCTGCAGGATGACCGCGCCGACCAGGACGAGTGCGGCGCGCTGGAGCGGGCCGGAGGACAGCTTCGGCGTGACGAGGTACCAATGGCCGAGCAGCATCGCCGCGTCCGCGCCTCCGAGCGCCAGTGCGCCGAGCGGCAGCGCGAGCAGGGCGAACACGTCGAACGGCGACGCCGACGGCCGCGCGACCGCGGCGAGGACGAGGTCGAACATGCCCACGAGGACCGTGATGATGCCGACCGCCTCGCGCACGGCCTTCCAGGGCGTGAACGAGGCGACGAGCTGCGCGAGCACGAGGACGATCACGACCACCAGCACTTCGGCGAACGCGGCGAGCGCGCCGCCGTCGAGACCCGCGCGGCTCACGAGCTCGCCGCGGGGCAACGCGGGGAGCAGGATGCCGGCGAACGCGATCGCCCCGGCGTCGACGAAGGCGGTGAGCTTCAGGAAGCCGGTCGGCGCGGGCTCGGTGCGGTCGATGTACCACATGAGGAACGCTCCGCCGATGGCGAGCTCCACCATGAGCACGCAGAGGACGAGCGGGAGCGTGGCGAGGGCCATCTAGCCGAGCAGATCGTCGGAGCGTCGCGTGGCGCCGGTGCGGTCGATCGCGAGGTGGAAGTACTCCTTGCCCTCGCGCCGCTTCAGGAGGTCGTAGAAGAAGTCGCGGTCCTTGTGCTGGGTCTTGTGGCACTCGAACGCCGCGGCCTTCCGTTTCTCGAACGCCGAGACGTCGATCACGTGCGTCGGCGTGACCGCGCCGAACGCCGCGGGCGCCTCCGCGACGTACGGCGTGGCGCTGAAGAACAGCCGGCGCGCCAGATGCGGGTCGCCGCGCTCGGGATACTGGTCGGCGAGCGCGGCGCGGGCGAACGCGCGCGCGGTGAAGTACGACGTCGATCGATGGTCATCGTGCTCGCTTCCCGCGCCTTCCGGCCCGAAAGTGCAGACGACCTCGGGCTTGAGCTCCCGGATCGCCTGGACGATGTCCGCGGTGATGACGTCGGCCGGCGCGTCCTTGACGCCGCCATCGGGCCAGCGCAGGAGCCGGGACCAGTGGAAGCCGATGCACTGGACGGCGGCGGCCCATTCCTTCGCGCGCTCCGCGCCGAGGTCGAGCTTGGACCAGGACCCGAAGTCCTTGCCGAGCCACAGTCCGGCATCGCCGCGCGTGAGCGTGAGCAGGGCGATCGTGTGCCCGGCCGCCGCGAGCTTCATCGGCGTGCCGGATACGAACGATTCGTCGTCGGGGTGCGCGTAGGTGAACAGGATCGTGCTGATGCGAACAGGTTAGCGTTCGCGGCTGTGACCGATGCGCACGACCAACGGATCGCGACGATGTTCGATCGCATCGCGGCGCGGTACGACTTCCTCAACCGGGTGCTGTCGTTCGGGACGGACATCGGCTGGCGGCGGCAGGCCCTGGCGTCCGCCGACGTCCGGACCGGGATGACGGTGCTCGATGTGGGCGCCGGGACGGGCGACCTCACGTTCGCCGCCGTCTCACGGGGCGCGCGGGTCCTCGCCATCGATCTGTCGCCGGGGATGCTCGCGGTGCTCGCTCGCCGGTCGACGGATGCGCAACGCGACCGGATCCAGTGCCTGGTCGGGAGCGCGGAGCGGCTGCCGCTGCCCGACGCGAGCGTCGACCGCATCGTGAGCGGCTTCACCGTGCGCAACATCGGTGACCTCGCCGCGTCGCTCGGCGAGTTCCGCCGGGTCCTGCGGCCGGGCGGGCGCGCCGTCGTGCTCGAGCTGTCGCACCCGCCGAATGCGGCCTTCGCGCGGCTGTATTCCTTCTACTTCGAGCGGGTGGCGCCGGCGGTCGCCGCGCTCCTCGGCGGCGATCGGGAGGCGTACCGCTACCTGCCGCGCTCGCTGCGTCCATTCCCCGACGCCGATCGCCTCGCCACGCTGCTGCGGGACGCGGGGTTCCAGCGCGTGACGTACGAGCGGTTGACGCTCGGAATCGCCGCCATCCACACCGCCGAGGTCTAGTCTGCGGCCGTGGATTTCGATGTCCCGGAGGAGCTCGTCCTCCTGGCGCGGACGGTGCGCGAGTTCGTCGAAGGCCGCCTCCAGCCGATCGAGAAGCAGGTCGAGCACGACGACAGGATCCCCGACGCGATCCTGAAGGAGATGGGCGCCCTCGGCTTCTTCGGGCTCCCGTTTCCCGAGGAGTACGGCGGCGTCGGAGCGGGCGACCTGGGCTACTGCGTCGCGCTCGAGGAGTTCGGCCGCACCTCGGCCGCGTTCTCGAACCTCATCGGCGCGCACACCTCGATCGGCTCGATGTCCATCTATCTCGGCGGCACCGAGGACCAGAAGAGGCGGTACCTGCCCGACCTCACCGCGGGGAGGAAGATCGCGGCGTTCTCGCTCACCGAGCCGTCGAGCGGGTCCGATGCGGCCTCCATCCAGACGAGTGCCACGAAGCGGGGCGACCGCTGGATCCTCAACGGCACGAAGATCTGGGTGACGAACGGTCCGATCGCCGACGTCGTCGTCGTCTACGCGGCGAACGATCGGTCCCTCGGGGCGCGCGGCGGGATCACGGCGTTCATCGTGGAGAAGGGCTTCACCGGGTTCCGCGTCGGCACGGTCGACGACAAGATGGGCCTCCGCGGCAGCTACACCGGCGAGCTCGTGTTCGAGGACTGCGAGGTGCCGGAGGAGAACGTGCTCGGCGGGGTCGTCGGCAGCGGCTTCCGCACCGCCCTCGGCGCGCTCGACATCGGCCGGATCTCGCTCGCGGCGGGCGCGGTCGGTTCGAGCCAGCACCTGCTCGAGCTCGCCATCGCGCACAGCAAGCGGCGCGTGCAGTTCGGGAAGCCGATCGCGGTGAACCAGGCGATCCAGTGGATGCTCGCGGACTCCGCCGTGGAGATCCACGCCGCGCGGCTCATGGTGTACGACGCCGCGGCGAAGATGGACCGCGGCACCCGCGCGTCGACCGAGGCCGCGATGGTGAAGCTCTTCGCGTCGGAGATGGCCGGGCGGGTCGTCGACCGGGTGCTCCAGATCCACGGCGGGATGGGCTACATGAAGGAGTCGCCGGTCGAGCGGGCCTATCGGGACGCGCGCATCCTGCGCATCTACGAGGGCACGAGCGAGGTCCAGCGCATGATCATCGCCGAGGAGCTGCTGAAGGCGTAGCGGAGGGAGGGGAGCCATGGCGAAGCGGATCGGGGTGACACCGAAGGCGGGCACCCTGTCCCCGAAACACGCGGCGAACTACGACACCGGCGTGCCGTGGTCGCTGGAGTACCCGCG
>JAXDLF010000227.1:0-2950 GCA_034666765.1 Chloroflexota bacterium | reverse complement strand
GGCAAACCCTGGGGAGCAGGAAATTCACCGCTGCGCTATGGACCGTTTGGCCGATATCCGTCGGCGCGCGTGATGTTCGTCGTCGGAATTCAGAATTCGTCGGGATCCTGAGCTTGATGGACCGTTGGATCCCCTCCGATCGGGGGGGTACCTGCAAACCTGGCGCTTCCCACCGGCCCGCGGGGTGCACATTCGTCGTTATGGAAGCTCTGTCCGCCGTGGTGCGTCCCGGATGCCGAGATCAACCTTAACCGTCAACTTTACCCTCAGATTTGGCGCAGCCGCTCCCGCCCGCAGCAGTGACCAAGGCTTCGCAGACGGCGGTCCGAGGGACGACGTTCACCGACGACGGCGGCGCCTCGGAGTCTCATTCAACTGAGGTGGGGCGGCCAGATGAGCCCGTCCCGACCGGCGACAACGGCCGCCTCGACCCGGCTGGCGACGCCGAGCTTCCGCATGGCGGCGCTCAGGTACTCCTTCACCGTGTGGCGGCTGAGGTGGAGGCGCAGCCCGATCTCAGCGTTCGTCAGCCCCTCCGCCACCAGCGCCAGCACGTCCCGCTCACGACCGGTGAGAGCCGGCCGGCCGACTCGTGCCTGGGTGTCCGCGTGTTGCAACGCGAGCGTCGCGTGGGGATCGATGACGATCTCGCCGGCGACGACACGTCGCACGATCGACGCTAGCGCAACGTCCGTGTCGGCGCTCGTGACCACGTAGCCGCGGGCACCCGCCGCCAGCGCCCCTCGCACGGACGCGGCGTCGACCCGGCGGGCGAGGATCACGACCGGTGCACCATCCGGTGCCGCCGCGACGATGCGGCGACAGGCATCCGATGCTGTGACGCCCGGCAGATCCGGGTCGAGCAGCACGGCGGCGGGAATCACCGATCGGAGCGCCGATTCGGCACCGCGCATCGTCCCGGCGTCGAGCAGCACCTCGAATCCACCGCGGACGAGTTCTGCTCGGACCTGCATCCGGCGATACCGGCGCGCATCGATCAGCACCAGGCCCGCAGGGGGTCCGGCTCCCGACGAATTCGCTCGTCTCGTCATTGGCCGCGAAGGTCCGTTTTTTCGTCGGTGTGCAGCACTGTGGCGCCACTCTACGGTGCCACGAGGGGAACCGCTAGATGGGGTCCACGAGGGGGTCGGCAAGCACGTGCCGAGGAGCGGCGGGTTGCGTGCCAACGTGCTCGGCTGAGCCGTACGCAAGGCGGGACACCCGTCCCGTGCGCCGGTGTCACCCGGGCATCGGCGGCCCCGCGGCGGGCGTTTCGCCCCGTTGGAGCCGGGTACGGCCGTACATGTCCCAGACAGAGGAGTTCAGCATGCACGTTTCGCCGCGTCGCCACTGGCGCGCCTGCACGTTCGCGTTCCTGGCGACCGCCGTTCTCGTCGCTCCGGCGACGGTCTCGGCGAAGGGCAAGACCCGTCACACGCCCACCCCGACCCTTTCGGCGCCGATCGCCCAGGGCCTGGCCGGCCCGCTTCAGCTGGCTGTCGACAAGCGCAACGTCTACGTGTCGCAGGCCTTCGCCGGCCTGCTCACCAAGATCGGACCGGGCGGCCGCGCCGACATCGCCGCGAATCCGGGCGGCGAGATCGCCGGCGTCGACGTCGGGCGCCACCACGAGGTCTTCTATACCTCATCGAGCTCCGATCCCGCGACCCAGACAGTCACGGCGTCGGCCCTCAACCGTCTGAAGAAGGACGGCTCGTCGGTGCTCGTCCGCGACATCCTCACGTACGAGTCGACGACGAACAACGCCGACGGGGATGCCGCGTACGGCTTCACGCAGATCGACGCTTCGTGCGCCGCGCAGTGGCCGGTCGCCGAAGCAGGACCGCCGCAGTACACGGGCATCGTGGACTCGCATCCGTACGCGATCGCGATCGACGGCCGCCATAACTACGTGGCGGACGCCGCCGCCAACGCGATCTTCGACATCTCGAAGAGCGGGAAGATCCGCGTCGTCGCCGTGCTGCCGCCGCAGCCGGCAGTCGTGACCGCAGAAGCGGCGACGGCGAACGGTCTCCCGGCGTGCACCGTCGGGCTCACCTACAACTTCGAGCCCGTGCCGACCGATGTCGAGGTCGGACGCAACGGCTTCCTCTACGTGACCACGCTCCCGGGCGGAGTCGAGGATGCCAGCCTCGGTGCGCGTGGATCCGTGTACCGGATCAACCCGCGGAGCGGCAAGACCCGCAAGATCGCGACCGGGCTGCTCGGCGCCACCAACCTCGCGATCGGCTCCCGCGGTCAGATCTACGTGTCCGAGCTGTTCGCGAACAAGGTGTCCCGGATCGTGCATGGCGCGCCCCAGGCGCTGATCGATCTGCCGTCGCCGGCGGGCCTCGAGTTCGCCAACGGCAAGCTCTACGTCGGCTACGACGTCTTCGCCAACGGCACGCTTGCGACGATCAACGTCGGTCGCGGACACTCCGGCCACCATAGCGATCGCAAGTCGCACTTCCCGCGCGACCGCGCAGCGGCCCGGCGCCTCTCGCGGATTCTGCACCTCTAGACCCCAGCCCAGCGCTTACGAGGCATCGCCGTCCGGCTGACCGCTGCCGGGCGGCGATGTCCGTACTGGCAGTATGTGGGCGAGGGGCCTTAGCTCAGCTGGGAGAGCGCCTGCCTTGCACGCAGGAGGTCACCGGTTCGATCCCGGTAGGCTCCATGACCGCGAGCGCAGCAGTGGAGCTAAGAGCGGCTCGATCACCTCCGCGCGAGGCATCACGGCGGCCGTCGCTCGCGCGCACATCAACTAGACCGCTGGGCGCCTTCGACGGAAGAGGGGCCCGGGCTCTTCTGCATGGGACGCCGACCACCTGGTCCCCTGAACCCGGCCCCGTTCACATCAAGCCGCTAGTAAACGGTCCCGCCGACAGAGCTGGCAGCCGCGGTGATCGAGAATCCCCCGGGCGAGATCACGTACCAGTGTGCCCCC
>JAXDLF010000226.1:0-2837 GCA_034666765.1 Chloroflexota bacterium | reverse complement strand
CTCGGCAGGCACGCGAAGGCCGCGGGCGCGGACGCCGTCGCCCTCGTTGGCCCGTACTACTACCGCGATCGCACGGTCGACGAGATCGTCCTGCACTTCGAGATGGTCGATCGCGAGCTGCAGATGCCGATCTTCATCTACAACAACCCGGAGTACCAGGGCTACCCGATCGACATCGACCTCTACCGCCGGCTCCTCGCCCGCGCGCCCGGGATCTTCGGCGCGAAGCTGTCCCAGAGCCCGCTCCCGCAGGCGCTCGAGTACGTGCGGGCATTCCCCGACCAGCGGTTCTTCGTCGTCGGGTCCGGGATGATGCCCGGGATGACCCAGGGGATCCGCGGCTTCATCAGTCCGGCTCTGTCGTTGGTGCCCGAGCTCGCCGTCGAGCTGGTCCGGGCGATCGACGCGAACGATCTCGACCGCGCGAACGTCCTGAGCGAGCGTGCCGCCGATGCCACGAAGCTCGTCGTGTCGATGTGGAAGAAGCACGGTCGCTCGCCGTACGCCGAGGGCCTCCGGCTGCTCGGATTGGAGTTCCAGAAGTACCCGCGCTGGCCGACGCCGCCACTGCCGGAAGAGGATCGGCTCGAGCTCGTGCGCGTCCTTCGCCGCGCGCGAACGAGCGACCTGCTGGTCGCGACGGCCTAGGCGCGCGATGGTCGATCGAGAGCTGTACCGCGCGCTCGCCGGTACGTTCCCGTCCGGCGTCACGGTCGTGACGGCGATGGACCGTGACGGGATTCCGCGCGGCCTCACCACGCAGTCGTTCATCGGCCTCTCGACGGACCCGCCGCTCATGCTCGTGAGCGTCGACCGCACGTCGCGCACGCTGCCGGCGCTTCAGCATGCCGGCGCCTTCGTGATCAATTTTCTGAAAGCGGGGACCGAAGAGATCTCGGCCCGCTTCGCGTCGAAGGGTGACGACAAGTTCGCCGGCGTCGCGTGGACGCCGTCGCCCGCCGCCAACGGAGCGCCGATCCTCCAGGACTGCATCGTCGCGTTCGCCGAATGCTCGGTGGAAGCGGTGCACGAGGCGGGGGATCACTTCGCGTTCGTCGGGAGAGTCGTCGGCGGCAAGCTGGCGCAGGGCGCACCGCTCATGTATTTCCGTCGCGCGTACGCCGCGTGGCCCGACGAGAAACCGCCGGCCGGTGAGCCGGCGTAGCGTCGAACGGTCCGGCTACCATCGGCCGATCGCGTCGGCTCGGAGGACGAATGAGCGACTTCTACCGCGCGTGGCTCGCCGAGAGCGCGACGCTGAGCGAGCGGATGCGCACCCCGCCCGTCGTCGCGCGCGGCGCGGAGCTCGACTGGATCGAGACGCCGCAGGACGCGCGGGTCGCGATGCTCATCGGCGAGGCCACCGGATTCCCGACCCAGGGAACGGCCCTGCTGAAGGCCGAGATCCCCGCCGGCTGGCGGACCGGCGCGCACGCCCACGGTGAGGAGGCCATCCACATCCTGAGCGGCAGCGGGTTCAGCGTCATCGACGGCGCCCGGTATGACTGGAAGCCCGGGACGACGCTCCACATCCCGTACGCGGCGCCGCATCAGCACGTCAACCCCGGCGGCGCGCCCGCGGTGTACCTGTCGGCCGTGACCCAGGATCTCGACTTCCGGGTGAAGCTCGGCCGGCTGGAGCAGCTCGAGGAGAAGGGACCGGATCGCGGCGAGCTCGCCGCGCGCCACCCGGCCGAGTCGTCGCAGCTCGCCGCCGACGGCCGCCGCATCGCCCTGCACCTCGAGGACGCGATCGACGAGCGGGCCCGGCGGCTCGCCGGGCACGCCCATCCCAAGGGCGAAGGCAAGGGCGCTCACCGTCACGCCGGGATCTGGATCCTGATGGGTGGGAGCGAGAGCCCGAGCGACGAGACCAACGGCTTCCGGGCCAAGGCCGTCGCGATGACGAACATCTTCGAGGAGGCCCCCCGGTCGGGCAGCCACCGGCACGCCCACACCGAGGCGATGCTGTACGTCCTCGAGGGCCGCGGCTACTCGATGATCGATGGCGAGCGGGTCGACTGGCAGGAGGGCGACGCGGTCCATGTCCCGCCGCGCATGACCGTCCACGAGCACTTCAACGACTCGGACGCGCGCACCCGGACCCTTCGCATCGAGTTCGGCGTCCGGTTCTTCTACGAGGCGCTCTGGACCGGCTACGAGAAGGTCCAGGACAAGGCCAAGCTGGAGCGGGAGACGCTCGCCTAAGCGCCGCGGACGGTCACAAACGAGCCACGATTGGATACAGTGTGCCGCGGTGAGCGAGCGGGCCGCGACCTACCGGACGATTCATCCGCGCGTCCGCCGGCGCCGGAGCCCGCTCATGCGGCGCTACCGCCGGAACGAACGGACGATCCTCGGCATCGCGGGCGTCGCGTCGTTCGTCCTGATCTGGCAGGTGGGCGCGATGACCGGGCTCATCGACCCGTTCTTCTTCAGCTCGCCGGGCGCCGTCGTCCTCGCGGGCGTCGAAGAGGTCCAGCTCCCGCGGTTCTGGAACGACGCGAAGGTCAGCTCGATCGAGCTCGCGATCGGCGCGTTCGCCGCGTTCGCGCTGGCGGTCCCGCTGGGAATCGTCATCGGCTGGTGGCGGCGGGTCTCGTACACGTTCGATCCATGGCTCAACTTCTTCAACGCCCTGCCGCGCATCGCGCTCATCCCGCTCGTCGTGCTCTGGGCCGGCCTCGGCGTCGAGATGAAGATCGTGATCGTGTTTCTCGGCGGCTTCTTCTCGATGATCGTGCCGACGGTGCAGGGCGTGCGCACGGTCGACCGGGCGCTGCTGGACGTCGCGCAGAGCTTCAAGGCGTCGACGGTGAGGACCTTCACGTCGCTCG
>JAXDLF010000225.1:0-3921 GCA_034666765.1 Chloroflexota bacterium | reverse complement strand
CGTCGAGCATCTTCATCGTCCCGTCGGTCGCGCCGCCATGCAGCGGCCCCTTCAGCGCGCCGAGGGCCGCGGTCACCGCGGCGTGCATGTCCGCGTTCGTCGACGCGGTCGTCCGCGCGACGAACGTCGACGCGTTCAGCCCGTGCTCGGCCTGGAGGATGAAGCACGTGTTCAGCACCGCCGCCGCGCGCGGGTCCTGCTGATCGGCCCAGGTCATCTGCGCGAAGTTCGCGGCGTGGCCGAGCGCCGGATCGGGCGGGATCGGCTGCTGGCCCTTCCGCCGGCGGATGTAGCTCGCGAGGATCGTCGGCATCTTCGCCACGAGGCGCACCGACTTCGCGTACTCCGCCTCGGGCGAGTTGTCGCCCTCGGCCGGATCCTCGAAGCTCGACGCGCTGACGAGCGTGCGCAGCACGTCCATCGGCGAGGCGTTCTCGCTCGCCTCCTTCAGGATGTCCCGGAGGAGCGGGGAGAGCGACCGCTGCTTCGACAGCTCGGCCTTGAAGTCCCGCAGCTCCCGCTGGTCGGGCAGCGTGCCGTTCAGGAGGAGGTAGGCGACCTCCTCGTACTCCGCCTTGCCGCGGAGGATGTCGTCGATCGAGTAGCCGCGGTAGGTGAGCTTCTGGTCCTCGACCAGGCTGATGGCCGTCCTGACCGCCACGACGCCCTCGAGACCGGGGATCCAGGTGGAAGTTTTCTGCTCCATTTCTCAAGTATCCGAGCCCAGCGGACTTTTCGCCTAGGACGCTTGTCCTACTTGCCAGCCTTGACGACCCGCCGTAAAGTCGCGCAGTTGCCGTCAGGCACGACTAAACAGTCAGCCCCTCATCCCACCCACCAGCGGAGGGCGCCGGTCTCCTGACCGACGCCCTTTCGCTACCCCAAATTCCCTAGAGTTCGCGTTGTTGAGGAAGGCATGACCATCGCTCGCACGGCACCGCCCCGCCGCCGCCCGGCTCCCCCGATCGACCGTTACCGCGCCGTCGCGCGGGCGGCCAAGCAGCGGCGTGCCCGCCGGACCCTGCCGACGTTCGCGGCGGCCGTCCTCTGGGGGCTCGTGTTCGTGAGCGCGACCTTCGTCGCCGGCACGGCGGCCACCGGAATCATCCGGGCCGGCGGGTCGTTCAGCTCGTTCGTCCAGGACCTCATCCCGGCCCCGGTGCCGGCCGGCGACCTCACCATCGCCGAGACCACCGGGCTCGTCGACGCCGCGCCGGTCCTCGACGCGACGCCGCAGTTCACCAAGGACGCGGCGTTCGTGATCCAGGGCCTGGTCCCGTCGTTCGGCCGCGAGGCCGACCGGAAGATCTCGATCGCCCTGAACGGCGCCGCCGCCATCGTCGTCCCGATCGACGCGAACGGCCACTTCGCCCTGCCGCTGACCTTGATCGACGGAACGAACCAGATCGTCGTCGCGCTCGTCACGCCGACCGACACCGTCGCCTCGACGACCGCGTCCGTCGTCCTCGACCACACCGCGCCGCCGCTCGCGCTCACGAAGCCGAAGACCGGCGACACGATCGAGGGGACGACGCTCACGGTCGACGGGAAGGCCGAGCCCGGCGCGATCGTGCTCGTGAACGACCGCAACGTCATCGTCGGTCCGGACGGGAGCTTCACCGAGACGTTCTCCACCACCGCCGGCGCCCTGCCGATCACCGTCATCGCCCGCGACCGCGCGGGCAACGAGACGAAGACCGAGCTCGCCGTGACCGTGAAGGGCAAGCCGACGCTCGGCGCGGCGGCGATCATCGGCGTCAAGCTCGCGAGCGCGACGGTGAAGCCGGGCGGGTTCGTGAGCGCGGCCATCACCGTGACCAACGCCGGCAAGGCCGTCGCCGGGCAGCTCGTGTCGCTCCAGGTCGGGGTGGTCGCGATCGGCACCGCGACGACCGACGCCACGGGCAAGGCCACGATCACCTTCGCCGCCCCGCCGAACGAGGGCATCGCCCAGGTCGTGGTCCTCGCCGGCGCCGCAACCGGCAGCGCGCCCTTGACCATCGCCAAGTAACCCCTCGCCGACTACCCTCAGCCACGTGAACGAGGAAGAGGTCCGTGGGACCCTGGCCCAAAGCCCGCTCCTGGCGGACCTCGATCCGACCGCGCTCATGTTCCTCGTGCGCCTGGGCCACCGCCGGACGTTCGAGCCGGGCGAGGTCCTCATGCGGCAGGGCGAGCCCTCGAGCTCGATCCACTTCCTCCTCTCGGGCAAGGCCCGCGCGGAGCGGGCGCGCCGCAGCGACGACCGCCCGGTGACCCTCGCCGAGTTCGAGCCCGGCGCCATCGTCGGCGAGATGGGCGTGCTCATCGACATCCCGCGCGCGGCCACGGTCACCGCGATCCAGTCGTGCGAGACCCTCGAGCTCGACAGCCCGAACTACGAGCGCCTGGCGAAGGCCTACCCGATCCTCCACCGGGTCATCGCGCGCCTCCTGAGCGAGCGCCTCCGGGCCAACGACTCACGGATCGGCACATCCCTACCAAGCTGAACGAAGCCGAGGTCCTGAAGACCCTCGGTGCCAGCCCGCACCTGGCGATGCTCGATCCGAGCGCGCTCGTTTTCCTCATTCGCTTCGGGAGGATGCGGCACTTCGCGGTCGGCGAAGCGCTCATGTGCCAGGGTGAGCCCTCGGTCTCCGTCCACTTCATCCTCGAAGGCCAGGTCCGCGTCGAGCGCCAGCGCCGGTCGGATGCGCAGGCCGTGCAGCTCGCGCTCCTGGGATCGGGCGAGATCGTCGGCGAGATGGGGGTCATGGTCGAGCTGCCGCGGTCCGCGTCGGTGTACGCGGCGAAGCCGACCACGACGCTCGAGCTCGACGGCGCGAGCTTCGACCGCGCCGCGCGCGCGTTCCCGGTCCTCCATCGCGTCCTCGCGAAGCTCCTGAGCGAGCGCCTGCGCCGGACGTCCGAGCGCGTCGGGGACGAGCACCGCAAGCAGTAGTCCGCGCTAGGCTGACCCGCTCACGTGAGCGAAGCGAATCAGGTCCTCTTCGCGCTCCTCGGCGGCACCGCGCTGCTCTTGTACGGCGTTCGTCTCGTCGGCGAGGGCCTGCAGCGGGCGGCCGGCACGCGGCTGCGGCACGTCCTCTCGACCCTGACCGGCGACCGGTTCCGCGCGCTCCTCGTGGGCGCGGGCGTCACGGCGGTGCTCCAGTCGTCGAGCGCGACGACGGTCATGCTCGTGGGCTTCGCGTCCGCGGGCCTCCTGTCGCTGCGCCAGACGATCGGCGTGATCCTCGGGGCGGACATCGGGACGACCGTCACGGTCCAGCTCCTCGCGTTCAACCTGCTCGGCTTCGCGCCGCTCGTCGTGTTCCTCGGCTGGCTCGTGTTCACGGCCTTCGGCGGGACGGTGAAGTACATCGGCCAGGCGATCCTCGGCTTCGGCTTCCTGTTCCTCGGGATGAAGCTCATCGCCGACGGCACCGTGCCGCTGAAGGAGAGCGCCCTCTTCGGCGACCTCTTCGCCGCCCTCATCGGGCAGCCGGTGCTCCTCCTGCTGCTCGCCGCGATCTTCAGCGCGCTCGTGCGGTCGAGCGCCGCGACCATCGGCATCGCGCTCAGCTTCGCGACGAGCGGGCTCATGAACCTGGAGGGCGCGATGCCCATCATTTTCGGCGCGAACGTCGGCACGGCCGCCACGGCGCTCATCGCCGCGGTCGGCGCCAACGCGGAGGCCCGCCGCGTAGCCGCGGCGCACGCGATCTTCAAAGTCGTCGGGGTGCTCATCTTCCTGCCGCTCAGCGTGTACTTCGCCGATCTCGTGCGGCAGACGACCGACGATCCCGCGCGCCAGATCGCGAACGCGCACTCGCTGTTCAACCTGCTCCTCGCGCTCCTGTTCCTTCCGTTCACCCGCATCGCCGCGGACGTGTTCACGCGGATCATCCCGGACACCGGGCGGACCGAGCTCGGCTCGAT
>JAXDLF010000224.1:0-4550 GCA_034666765.1 Chloroflexota bacterium | reverse complement strand
GGCGTAGCCCGAGCCGAACTGCAGCCCGTTGCGGTACAGCGCGGAGGCCGCGCCGTTGTAGGTGCCGCTCCAGAGCTCGTAACTCGAGAACGGGTACGTCACGCCCGGCAGATCGAGATCGGCGTTGGCGTACAGGCGGATCTGCCCCTGCGCGGGACGGCCGAGCACCTGCCGCACGGAGGAGTTGCGAGAGTCGAAGACGAACGCGCGCGACGCGGTGTTGGTGTCGAGCGACTTGTAGACGATGAAGAACGTCGTCGGCTGCGCGAGCGAGAAGTTGTCCTCGTAGGTCTTGAGCAGCGAGCTCGTGCCGTTGAACTCGAGCGCCGACCGGCCGTTGAGGGCGTTCGTGCGGAAGGTCGCCGCGGATCCTGAGTCAGCCGAGGTGAGGTCGCGACCGAAGGCGGACTTGTCCGTCCAGCGCTGCACGGACGCGCCGTTCGCGTAGCTCTCGGAGTTGGCCTCGAACCAGAGCTGGAGACCGCTCGTGACGGGCGGCGTCGGCGACGGGGCCGCCGTCGCGGAGCCGAGGCCCGGGCCGAACATGACGGCGAGCGCACACAGCAGGAGGGTCGCTGCGCGCCGCGGCGCACGCGGACATGGGTGCTTCATCTGGTCGGCCATGAGGCGGTTTCTATCCCGGCCCGCACCCCATTCCTACTGGCCGGACGGCCAGTCCGATCCCGGTCTTGACCCGCGTGAGCAGGTCGCGATGATGCGCGCATGCGTACGCGTACCGGCCCCCTCGTCGCTGCCGCGGCGGGGGCCCTCGCGGTCGCCGCAGTCATCGCGGGCCTCTGGCCCGCGTCGCCGGCACAGCCGGCTGCCGGTCCCGCCGGTCCCGCCCGCGCGACGCTCTGGGTCACACCGTCCGGCGGTGCGTGCCGCCGCACCGAGCGCTCGTCCGCGCGGGCCCATGCCGATGCGTGCGGGACGTTCGAGGCCGCGTACCGGTCCGCACATCCGGGCGACCGCATCGTGATCGGCGGCGGCACGTACCCGTCGCAGTCGGTGGGAGTCGATCAGACCAAGGTCCGCGCGCACGAGAGCGTCGTGTTCGAGCCGGGCCCGGGTCAGGATGTGACCGTGGACGGCGATCTGACCGTGGCCGCGTCGCATGTCATCTTCCGCGGCCACGCGCGGCCCTACGACTTCCACGTCCGCAACGTGATCAGCCAGGCGACCCCGGGGCCGGGCACGTCGAGCCACGTCACCTTCGAACAGCTCGACGGCGCGGCGTTCGTTATCGGGCCGAACGACCACATCAGCATCCTCGGCGGCGACTGGGGCCCGAACACGCTCACCTGCGGCGGAGCCGGCCAATACGAGAACAAGATCACCCCGGACGACTCGATCGGGCCCCGCGTCCCGACCGCCATCGTCCTCGACGGCCTGCGGATCCACGACCAGAACTCGGCCGACCTCGGCTGCCAGCACATGGGAGGGCTGATGGTCGTGGCGGCCGACGGCCTCACGATCCGCAACAGCCATTGGTCCCAGGCCGCGGTCTACGACATCGAGGTGGGGGACTTCACCCACGGCCGGTACGGCAACCCACGCAACGTGCTGCTCGAGGGCAACTGGTTCGGGGCGCCGGTGCTGCAGAGCGGTGCGACGAACGACGGCCAGGCCGAGATCCAGCTCGCCGAGCCCGGCCGCTACGAGCACTGGCGCGTGCGCGACAACGCGTTCACCAACGGGCTGGCCCTCAACTTCGACGGCGGAGCGCAGCTCGTCGATGTCGACGTCACTGGCAACGTCGGCCGGCGCGCGGACTGCGAGGCCGCGGCCGGCGCGAGCTGGCACGACAATGAGTGGGTCGAGCGCCCGTGCGGCAAGGACGACCGCAAGATCGCCACGCTGCCGTATCGCAGCCTCGCCATCGGCGCCGAGGACTACCGGCGTCGCTAGCCGCCCGGACCGGGGCACCACCCGTTCGGGCGGTTTCGCGATCTGGCCTTCACCTGGCATCGCGGGATGTGCACGCTCTGCCCATGAGCGTCACGCCCCTCCGCGTCGGTCAGTCGGGAGCCGGCGTTCTCGACGGCAGCCAGCCGATGCACCCGATCGACCTGCTGGAGGCCGTCGACGAGCGCACGCGTGACCTGCTCGCGCGCCGGCGCCACGGCCAGCTCCCGATGCGCCGCAGCTGGCTCGTGCGACGGAGCCTGCTCGCAGCGGACACCGTGGCGCTGACGCTCGCGCTGCTCGCCGCCCTCGGCAGCGGCGGCGTCATCTGGCTCACCTCGCTCCCGCTCTGGATCCTCACGGCACGCGCGCTCGGCCTCTACGGCCGGGACGAGGAGCGCACGGGGTACTCGACCGTCGACGACATCGTCGGGGTGCTCCAGCTCGTGACCGCCGGGGTCTGGATGATGATCGCGGGCACCGCGCTCACCGGCGCCGCGGCGCTCGACCCGCAGTCGCTGGTGGTCTTCTGGGCGGTCGCCATCTCAGCGATCCCCGTGTTCCGCTCGCTCGCCCGCGCGGCCTGCCGTCGTCATCCCGCGTTCCTGCAGAACACGCTCATCCTCGGGGCGGGGGACATCGGCCAGCTCGTCGCGCGCAAGCTCATCAACCATCCCGAGTACGGCATGAACGTCGTCGGCTTCGTGGACGAGCGGCCGAAGATCCGCCGCCTCGACCTCCCCGATCGACTCTGCATCCTCGGCGGTCCGCATCGTCTTCCGGAGATCACGCGCGAGCTCGGGGTCGAGCGCGTGGTGATCTGCTTCTCGGAGCAGCGGGCGTCCGAGACGGTCGAGCTGATCCGCCGGCTGAGCGGCCTCGGCGTCCAGGTCGATGTCGTGCCGCGGCTCTTCGAGCTCGTCAGCGCCCGCGTGGGCATGCACGCGATCGAAGGCCTGCCGATCATCGGACTTCCGCCCTGCCACCCCTCACGCACCGCCCTGCTCGCGAAGCGGACGATCGACGTCGTCGGCGCGACGCTGGCCCTAGTCGCGACCGCGCCGGTCTTCGTGTTCCTCGCCTGGCGGATCCGGCGCGACTCGCCCGGCCCCGTCTTCTTCCGGCAGACGCGCCTCGGCCGCGGGATGCGGGAGTTCACGGCACTCAAGTTCCGCACGATGAAGGTCGACACCGACACCTCCGCCCACGAGGCCTACATCAAGCAGACCATGTCGGCCGCGGCCGCGGCGAACGCGAGCGGCATCTACAAGCTCGACCGCGCGGACGCCGTCACGGCGACGGGCCGCTGGTTGCGGCGCACGAGCCTCGACGAGCTGCCCCAGCTGATCAACGTGCTGCGAGGCGAGATGAGCCTGGTCGGCCCGCGGCCCTGCATCTCCTATGAGACGGAGCACTTCAAGCCGCATCAGTTCGACCGGTTCCTCGTCCCGCAGGGGCTGACCGGTCTGTGGCAGGTCACCGCGCGCGCGAACTCCACCTTCGGCGAGGCCCTCGACATGGACGTGGCCTACGCGCATGGCTGGAGCCTCGGGCTCGATCTCAGGTTGATCCTGCGGACGCCCAGCGAGCTGCTGCGTCAGCGGAGGGCGACGGCTTGACCGAACCCGCCGCGAGCGGCACGGACGCGCTCTGGGCGGGTGTCGACCGCGTCATCGACCGCGCGTGGAGCCTGGACGACCTGCAGTCGCACCGGCTCCAGTTGCTCGCGGCGAGGCGCTGGAGGCAATGCGGCCGCGAGTTGCCGTCCCGGCTGCGGTCGCAGGAGCACACCGCCACCGTGCTCTCGCTCCTGAGTCCGTATGTCCTGGCGCGGGCGCGCGCGGCCTACGACGGCACCATCGTCCTCATGAAGGGGCCCGAGGTCGGCGCGCGCTACCCCGATCCCATCCTGCGGCCGTACTGCGACCTCGACCTCCTGGTGGATGACGCGCCGGCGGCCCAGCGCGCGTTTCTCGCCGCCGGGTTCACGACGCTCGGTGAGGACGCCGCGTATGAGGGCCGGCACCACCTGTGTCCGCTCCGCGCGCCGGACGTGCCACTCAAGGTCGAGGTCCATCGCCGCATCGAGTGGCCGAAGTGGGGACCGCCGCCCGACACGGAGGAGTTGCTCGCCTCCGCGGTCCCCTCCGCCATCGGGGTCGACGGCCTGCTCGCGCTCCGCCCCGATCATCACGCGCTGGCCCTCGCGGCCCATTCGTGGTCGGGTGCGCCGCTGCGGCGGATCCTCGACCTGGTCGACATCGCGGCGGTGACCGAGGACCTCGACCGTCGCGCGGTCGCCGCGATCGCACGCGGCTGGGGGATAGAGGGTGTGTGGCGGACGATGATCGACGCGGCGGATGCCCTTCTGCTCGAGGTCCCCGGAGCGCGGGTCCCGCCGTGGGCACGCGACATCCGGGACGTGCGGGACTCCACCGTGTTCGAGAACCACCTCGCGCGCCTGCTCGGCCCTCTGTGGGCGCTCCCGCTCCATCGAGGCCTCCATGTGGCCGTTCGCGCCGTCGCCGACGACCTGCGCCCGACAGTGGGCGAGTCATGGGCGGTGAAGCGCGGCCGCGCGCGGCGGGCCGTCCTCCACCCGACCACTCCTCTCGCCGAGCATCACGCGGTCGAGGCGCAGT
>JAXDLF010000223.1:0-4434 GCA_034666765.1 Chloroflexota bacterium | reverse complement strand
GCATCCGCGTGAATGCCGTCGCGCCCGGGCCGATCTGGACGCCGCTCATCCCATCGACGCTCGGCGAGACGAAGAAGGAGTTCGGGAAGGATCAGCCGATGGAGCGGGCCGGCGAGCCCGCGGAGGTCGCGCCGAGCTACGTGTTCCTCGCGTCCGACGACGCCGCGTACATGTCCGGCCAGGTGCTGCACCCGAACGGCGGCGAGATCGTCAACGGCTGATCAGGCGACCTTCGGCTCGGTCTCCAGCTTCGAACGGAGCACGTCGAGCACCCACTGCTCGTCGGGATCGAGGTCGTTCGCGTCCGCAACCTCGGCGGCCCGCCGCCGGACCGTCCGGAGCAGCGATCCGTCGAGGTAGCCCTCGATGATCGCCGGGTGGATGTAGCACTTCCGGCAGATCGCGCGGGTGTTGCCGAGCTTCTTCGCGACGTCCTCGATCGCCGCCAGCAGGTTGCGCTTGGCCTGGGCCTCGTTCTCGTACGGCTCGATGGCCGAGAGGGCCCGAGCGGCCAGGACGGTCCCGGCCCAGGTCCGGAAGTCCTTCGCGGTGAAGTCCTCACCGGTGATCTCGCCGAGGTACGCGTTCACGTCATCGGAGTCGATCTGCCGCGGCTCGCCGTCGTCGGCGAGGTAGCGGAACAGGTGCTGCCCCGGTAGCTCATCGAGCCGCACGAGGATCCGGGCGATCCGCCGGTCGCTGACGTCGACCTCGTGCGGCACCCCGCTCTTCCCCCGGAAGCGGAACGTGATCCTCGATCCGGCGACCTCGACATGGTCATCCCGCATCGTCGTGAGCCCGAAGGAGCGATTGTGCTTCGCGTACTCGTCGTTGCCGACGCGAATCAGCGTCGATTCGAGCAGCCGGACGACGGCCGCGAGCACCCGCTCGCGGGTGAGCCCCGGTCGGCGCAGATCCGCGTCGGTGCGCGCGCGGATCGTTGGCAGCGCCTTCCCGAACTCGATCATCCGCGCGTATTTGGTGCCGTCCCGGACTTCGCGCCAGCGCTCGTGGTAGCGGTACTGCTTCCGTCCCCGGGCGTCCCGCCCCGTGGCTTGCAGGTGGTCGTTCGGGTGCGGCGAGATCCGGACATCGGTCCAGGCGGGCGGGATCGCGAGCCGCCCGATGCGGCGGCGCTCGGCGGGGTCGGCCACCGGCGAGCCGTCCGGGGCCCGGTACGCGAAGCCCTTCCCGACGCGTCTCCGGGTGATCCCCGGCCGGCTGCCGTCCGCGTAGCGGAGGCCGGCGGCCTTCGCGGCCTGGATCGAGTCGGCTGGCGAGCGGGCCACGGCCACCTGGGAAGCAGCAGCCATGCCATCCGTGTTCAATGGCCTAGGAGGGCGACATGACGACGATCGACCGAAACCGCTTCGCGACCGGCCTCACCTACGACGAATACAAGGCCCAGATGACCCGCAACCGGGACCGGGTCGAGGCGAACGAAGCCCGCGTCGCGCTCGACGCCGAGGATCTGGAGGCGTTTCGCGCGCTGAACGGACCGATCCACGTGCTCGCGCTGGCCGAGGATTGGTGCGGCGACGTGATCGCGAACCTGCCGGTGCTCGGGAAGATCGCGCGGGAGAGCGGCACGCTCGACGTGCGCGTCTTCCTGCGGGACCAGAACAAGGACCTGATGCAGAAATACCTGAACCAAGGGAAGTTCGAGTCGATCCCGGTCTTCGCGTTCTTCGACGACGCGTTCAACGAGCTCGGCGTGTTCATCGAGCGGCCGGCGGCCGTGACGGAGCGGCGGGCGGAGCAGCGCAAGCAGATCCACGCGGAGCATCCGGAGTTCGGCGAGTACGGCTCGTCGCCCGATGCGCTTCCCGAGGACGCTCGGGCGCAGCTGACCGCCGAGATCACGAAGCGGCGGGAGGCCGACGTCGCCTGGGCCAACCGTGAGGTCGTGCGCTCCCTGCGCGAGATCGTGGAACGGTCGCCGGCCGCGGCGTGACCGCGGTCCGGGTGCGCATCACCTACTGCGCGGAATGTGGCTACGAGGATGCGGCCGTGGATCTCGCGCGCACGCTCATGATCGAGTTCCGCGAGAAGCTGTCGGCCATCGAGCTCGTACCGTTCGTGGACGGCACGTTCGACGTCCGCGTCGGCGATGAGCTCGTCCACTCGATGACCCGCGACGGTGGCTTCGCGAATCCGGAATTGGTCAAGGCCGCGGTGCGGACCCGCCTGGGAGCCTGACGGCCGGCCGCCGGGTTGCGGTCAAGCGATCGGCACCTAGTATCCCGGCAGGCCATACGTCCGTCCGCCGTGTCGTTCGTTCGAGGGAGCACAGGGAGGTCCGCATGTCACCCCGCGTAATGCGACGTCTGTCGATCCCGGTCATCGCGTCACTGATCTTCGCGATCACCGCGATCGTCGCGCCCGCACCGGCCCAGGCGAGCGGGCTGATCCGCACCCTGGTGAAGGGTGGGGTCACCAGCTTCCGCGCCGCGACCATCGGTGCGGACGCCATCCAGTTCCCGGAATTCTTCAGTGGCGGACCGGATCCCGATGCCGCCAAGGCGGCGGCCAAGCCCGCGACGGCCAAACGCGCCGCGGCCAAGCCATCGGCCGCGAACCGCAGCGAGAGCCGCGGCCACGAGGACAACGACCCCGGCCGCCAGCTTCGGATCCCATCGGTGCGCGGCACGGACGTCGTGTCGACGAGGGCCGGGCAGACCGTGGGCATCGAGGGGCTGAACCACCGTGACCAGCGCCTCGCCAATGGCGGCAACCAGTTCTCACTCGAGCCGCCGGACCAGGGACTCTGCGTCGGCAACGGCTTCGTCCTCGAGACCATCAATGACGTGCTCCGCGTATTCACGACGAGCGGGCAGGCCGCGAGCGGCGTGGTCGACCTGAACACGTTCTACGGATATCCCGCGCAGTTCAACCGGACCACCGGCGTGGTGGGGCCGCAGCTCACCGATCCGAGCTGTTACTTCGATCCGGACACCCAGCGCTGGTTCCACGTCATTCTCACCCTCGACGTCGATGCGGACGGGAATCTCAACCTCGTCAACCACCTCGACCTCGCGGTGAGCAAGACGGCCAACCCGATGGGCGAGTGGCAGATCTACAAGATCCCGACCACCGATGACGGCACCGCCGGGACGCCGAGGCACGCCGATTGCCCGTGCATCGGCGACTACCCGCACATCGGCGCGGACGCCAATGGCTTCTACATCACGACCAACGAATACCCGTGGCTGGTCGACGGCTTCAACGGCGCGCAGCTCTACGCGATGTCGAAGACCGGCCTGACCACCGGGACGAACTCGACGTTCGTGACCTTCGAGAACCTGAAGGTCGCGGGCACCCCGGGGTTCACCGTGTGGCCGGCGGTCTCGCCCGCGAGCAAGTACGCGACCGAGCGCCGCGGCACCGAGTACTTCCTCAGCTCGATGGCGGCGCCCGAGGCCGGCAACACGACCGGCATCGACAACCGGATCGCCGTGTGGGCGCTCACCAACACGAAGTCGCTGACCGGCGGCGCGCCGGACGTGGACCTGCAGTCGCAGATCCTCCAGGTCGGGACCTACGCGATCCCGCCGGCCTCGACGCAGAAGAGCGGGCAGACCCCGCTCCGTGACTGCCTCAACGATCGGTCGGACATGTTCGGCAAGGGTCTCGGATGCTGGTTCCTGTTCTTCGACGACAAGCCCGTCCACCAGGTCCAATCGAAGATCGACAGCAACGACAGCCGGATGCAGCAGGTTACCTACGTGAACGGCGTCATCTGGGGCGCCCTCGACACCGCGGTGAAGGTCGACGATCACCAGCAGGCCGGCATCGCCTGGTACGCGGTGCAGCCGAGCTTCAGCGGTAGCGGCACGCTCCGCGGCGAGGTATCCGACCAGGGCTACCTCGCGGTCGCGGGGAACAACGTCATCTACCCGGCGATCGCCGTGACCGCGCAGGGCCGCGGCATCATGGCCTTCACCCTCGTCGGGAAGGACTACTTCCCGACCGCCGCATACGCCCCGATCGACTCCTCGGGCACCGGGGCCGTCCACATCACACGTGCCGGCGCCGGCCCGGACGACAGCTTCACTGGCTACACCGCGTTCAGCGATCCGCCCGGAAGCCCGGCGCGCCCGCGCTGGGGTGACTACGGTGCGGCGGTCGCGGTCGGCAACACGATCTGGATCGCCTCCGAGTACATCGCCCAGACGTGCAGCCTCACCCAGTACCTCACCGGTGCGATCGGGAGCTGCAACGGCACGCGCACGAGCCTGGCGAATTGGGCCACGCGGATCACGGCCGTTGTTCCGTCGAGCGTGGAGTCCGACAGGCACTGAGCCGACCACACGAGTCGAAGAGAGGCCCCGGCAGAGATGCCGGGGCCTCATACTTTCTGGCATGGCTCTGCTCGATACGCTGGCGCGGCCGCTCCACGATCTCCGCATCTCGGTCACCGACCGGTGCAACTTC
>JAXDLF010000222.1:0-3260 GCA_034666765.1 Chloroflexota bacterium | reverse complement strand
GATGCCGATCCGAATCTGCAGCTCGGTATCGAGCTCGGCGTTCAGGCGTTGCAGTGCGGTGCGCATCTCCACTGCCGCGCGAACCCCGCGCAGCGCATCGTCTTCGTGCACATGCGGAACGCCGAAGACAGCCATCAAGGCGTCGCCGATGAACTTCTCGACCGTGCCGCCGTGCGTCTCGGCGATCCCCTTCATTCGCTCGAAGTAGGAGCCCATCACGGACCGCACGACTTCCGGATCGTTGTCCGACCCGAACGCCGTCGAGCCGACGACGTCGGCGAACACGACGCTCACGAGCTTGCGCTGTTCGGTCGCCATATCCCGACAATGTACGAATGACCCGGCCCCCACGCGAGCGCCGTGCCGGCGGATGGCTGCGGTGGGTCTCGCCCGACGGGCGGCGGCTCCTGCTCGCACGCGTGCTGCGCACGTTCGCCTATGGCTACCTGGCGGTGGTGCTCGGGGTCTACCTCGACCGCCTCGGCCTGGATCCCACGCGCATCGGCGTCGTGCTCACGTCCGCGATCGCGGGCTCCGCGGTCATGACCGTGGGCTGGTCGCTGTTCGCGGATCGCTACGGCCGGCGGCGGACGATCTCGACGATGGCCGTCCTCATGGCGATCGGCGGGCTGGCATTCGCCCTGACGGACAGCTTCCTGATCCTCGTGCTCGCGGGTTTCACCGGGACCATCAGCGCGACCAGCTCGGAGGTCGGCGTCTTCCAGACGATCGATCAAGCCATGCTGCCGGAGACCGCGCCGGACGACCGGCGGACCTGGCTCTTCGCGGTCTACAACACGCTGGCGACGTTCGGCGGGGCGCTCGGCGCGCTCTTCGCGGCGTCGGTCGGGATCTTCGAGCGTCTCGGGCTGGCGGGAGCGGACGCCTACCGGCCGCTCTTCGTGCTCTACGCCCTCGTCGGGGTGGCGAACCTCGTGCTGTTCGCGGGCCTCACCGAGAAGCTCGAGCGGGCGCGGGTCCACGGCGAGCGGCGGTTCCTCGGGATCCACCGATCGCGCCGAACGGTGGCGAAGCTCGCCGTCCTCTTCGGCCTCGACGCGTTCGCCGGCGCGCTGGTCGTGCAGTCGCTCGTGGCGTACTGGTTCTTCGTGCGCTGGGGACTGGACCCCGAGCAGCTCGCGGTCCTGTTCTTCGCGGTCAACGTGCTGTCGGGATGCTCATTGCTCGCGGCGGGCTGGCTCGCCGCGCGGTTCGGTCTCCTCAACACGATGGTGTTCACCCACCTCCCCTCGAACGTGCTCCTGGTGCTCGTGCCGTTCATGCCGACGGCGGGACTGGCCGTCGCCTTGTTCCTGCTCCGGATGAGCATCTCCCAGATGGACGTGCCGACGCGGCAGTCGTACACGATGGCCGTCGTGGACCCGGACGAGCGCACCGCGACCGCCGGCCTCACCAACGTCGCGCGCACGGCGGCGAGCGCCTTCTCGCCGCTGGTCACCGGTGTGGCGTTCGCCGCGGGCTCGTTCGCGCTGCCGTTCGTCCTGGCGGGCGCGCTCAAGGTCGCCTACGACGGGTTGATGTACGTGACGTTCCGCCGCGTGAGGCCGCCGGAGGAGGAGCGGGCCCGCGTTCCCTAGCCCTACCAGCGGCCGCGGTGGACGACCGCCGACGCGGGCTTCTTGCCGACGATCTTCAGCGAGGGCGACCGGCGGTCGGTCGACGCCTTGTGCCCGATCGCGATCGTGCCGACCGCCGTGTACTCGTCGGGGATCCCGAACGCCCTCCGAACACCGGCCTGGTCGAAGATCCCGAAGAACACCGCGCCCAGCCCGGCGTCGACCGCCGTCTGCAGAATGAGCAGCGCCGCCATCCCGACGTCGATGTGCCAGTACGGAACGGGCCACCGCGTCTCGTCGCGGTCGGTCCATCCCTTGTCGGGGAGGCTGTACCGCGCGAGGTACTCGCTCTTGTTCGACAGGGCGACGATGAGCGCGGGCGCGTTGAACATGCCCGGCCAGCCGAACTCCTTGCGGCGCGCGGGCGTCATCGTCGTGTTCCAGTACCGCTCCGTCTCATCCTTCCCGCTGAGGACGAGGAACGCCCATCCCTGGCTGAAGCCCGCCGACGGCGCACGCTGGGCGTTGGCCACGATCCGCTCGAGCACGTCCGGGTCGATCGGACGGTCCTCGAAGCTGCGCACCATCCTCCGCGTGCGCACGACGTCCTGGAACTCCATACCCCCGACAATGTACGAATGTCGGCGGACCGCGTGCAGATCGTCGAAGTGAGCCCTCGTGACGGGCTCCAGGCCGAGGAGCGCACCCTGCCGACCGCGACGAAGCTCGAGCTCCTGGACCGCCTCGCGGACGCCGGCCATACCGCGATCGAGGCCACGTCCTTCGTCAGCCCCGCCGCGGTGCCCCAGCTCGCGGACGCCGATCTGCTCATGACCCGGCTGCGTCGGCGCCAGGGCGTCCGCTACCCGGTGCTCGTCCCGAACGCGAAGGGGCTCGAGCGCGCGCTCGCGGCCGGCGCGGACGAGATCGCGGTCTTCGTCTCCGCGAGCGAGAGCTACTCGCGCAAGAATCTGCGTCGCGGTCGCGACGAGGCGATCGCCACCGCGCTCGCGGTGATCGTCGACGCAAAGGCCCGCGGGCTCCGCGGGCGTGCGTACGTCTCGATGGCCATCGCCGATCCGGATGACGGCCGCACGGATCCGGCCGCCGTCGCGGCCATCGGCTCGCGATTCCTCGCGGCCGGCGCCGACGAGGTCTCGCTCGGCGACACGATCGGCGCGGGGACGGCGAAGGACGTGCGGGCCCTGCTCGCGGCGCATCGCGACGCCGCGGTGCCCGTCGAGCGGCTGGCGGTGCACTTCCACGACACCTACGGGCAGGGCCTGGCCAACGTGCTCGTGGCGCTCGAGCAGGGCGTCCGCGTCGTGGATGCGAGCATCGGCGGGATCGGCGGGTCGCCGTTCGCGAAGCGCGCGAGCGGCAATCTCGCGACCGAGGACGTGGTCTGGATGCTGGACGGGATGGGGCTGTCCACGGGACTCGACGTGCGGAAGCTCGCCGCGACGACGGCCTGGATGGCCGGCCAGCTCGGCCGGGAGCTCCCCGGCCGCGCGGCCCGAGCGCTCTCCCCGTGACCGAGATCTTCCGGATCTTCCGCCAGGGCATCGGCGCGGTCCTCGCGATCCTCGCACAGCACGAGTACTTCGCGCTGTTCGGCATCGTCGCCATCGAGGAGGCGGGGATACCGCTGCCCGCACCGAGCGACCTCGTGATCATGTTCTA
>JAXDLF010000221.1:0-27130 GCA_034666765.1 Chloroflexota bacterium | reverse complement strand
GGTGAGGTCATCGTCGCGACGAAGTCGCGGCGGCCGACCCCCGAGCAGCTGCGAGCCGCGTATTCCCACGTGAGCGGCCCGCGCGCGCCCGTGTGGGACGCGGGCGAGCAGCCGCTCTGCCCGCGCTGCGGAGGCCAGCTGTTCCTCGAGAAGTACGAGCAGCAGTCCGTCCGCCGGCGCGCCGTCTTGAAGAAGGCGAGCTAGCCCCGCCGGCCCCGCGCAAGCCGTGGCCGTTCGGTCCAGTCGTGGATCGGTCGGCCGCGCTGCTCTGCGGCCTCGCGACCGGCTGGGTCGCCGGCCGGTGGCTGCGCGCGCACGTCCACGGCGTGGATCCGCTGACGGTCCGCCAGCGTGAGATCGTCAGCGGCATCGCGGCGGGCCTCACCAACAAGGAGATCGCGCTGCGGGTCGGAGTCTCCGAAGGCACCGTCAAGAAGCACCTGGCGCGGCTACGCGCGCGGAGCGGCGCGCCGAACAAGGCCGCGCTCGTCGCCCTCCTGAATCAGGCGGGGCTGCCGGCCAATCCGAGCCGGTCCGCGACGCCGGAGAGGGCCGCCACGACCTCGACGATCAGGTCGTCGAACGGGACGCCCAGATCGTCGGCACCGGCGAGCATCATCTCGCGGCTCACCGCCCGAGCGAACGCCTTGTCCTTCATCTTCTTCCGTACCGAGGCCGGCTCGACCTCGGCGACGCGCTTCGACGGGCGTACGAGGGCGACCGCGGTCACGAAGCCGCAGAGCTCGTCGACGGCGTAGAGGGTCTTCTCCATCGCCGTGACGCGAGGGATCCCGGTGTGGTCGCCGTGGCTCTGGATCGCGTGGACGATCCGGCCGGGCACGCCGGCCTGCTCGAGGATGGGCTTGCCGTTCTGCGGGTGGCCGTCCGGGTCGCGCTCGTAGTCGAAATCGTGGAGCAGTCCGGTGACCGCCCACTCCTCTTCGTCACCGTCGAAACGCTCGGCGAAGCGTCGCATCGCCGCCTCGACCGCGAGGCCGTGCTTGCGCAGGCTGTCGCCCTTGGTGTGCTCGCACAGGAGGGCGTACGCCTCGGCCCGGTCCATCGGCGCGAAAACTATCACCTGTTAGATTCGGTTGGATGATCGAGGTCACGCCCATCGCCGCCGAGAAGCTCAGCGGCATCATGTCCCAGAACCCCGCGCAGCGCGTGCTCCGCGTCTATGTCGCAGGCCAAAGCTGCTGCGGCTTCCAATACGGCCTGGCCCTCGATGAGGCTCGCCTCCCGGACGACGCCGTCGTCGAGAGCGCCGGCATCGAGGTCGCGGTCGACCCGGACAGCCTCCCGTACGTCGACGGCGCGACGATCGACTTCGTCGACGCGCTTGCGGGCGGCGGCTTCACCGTCCGGAACTCGAAGCTCGACAGCGGCGGCGGCTGCGCGTGCGGGCGGCGCTAGCGGTCGTCTGACCCCATCACCGGCTGCGGCTGTCTCCTCGTCGTCGCCGCGCTCGTCGCGCTCCTTGCCGTCTTCGTCTTCGGCTCCACCGATCCCGGCGAGACGGTCGCCCAGATCACCGCGATCACTCTTGGTGTGGCCGCCGCTCGGGCCATGACGTCTCGCGCTCGTACGCCCGCGCGATCCTGAGCAGCCGCGCCTCGGCCCACGGCCGCGCGACGAGCTGCAGCCCGATCGGGAGCCCGGCGCCATCGAAGCCGCAGGGGATCGAGATCGCGGGCAGGCCGGTGAGGTTGAACGGCGACGTGTAGGCGGTGAGCGCGGCCGCGGCCGCGATCGCGTCCTGGCCGGCGCGCAACGGCGCGGTCGTCGGCGTCGTCGGAAGGATGATCGCGTCCCATTCGGCCGCGGCCGTGGCATACGCGCGGCGGAGCTCGTCGCGGGTCCGGCGCGCCCGGGCGTACTCCGTGCCGCTCCGCGCGAGCCCGGCGTCGATCCGCCGCGCGACGTCGGCGCCGTAGTCCTCGCGATGCGCCGCGAGCCGCTCGCGGTGGTACGCGCCCGCCTCGGTGCCGATCACGACCGCCTGGGTCTCGCGGAGCTCGTCGGTCCGCGGGAGCTCGAGCTCGCCGACGTGCGCGCCGTCGCGCGCGAAGAGGTCCACGGCCGCGCGCATCGCGGCGTCGACGTCGGAGGTCGGCCGCTCGTTCGCGGCGAGGCGCGTGAAGAATCGTCCGCGCACGACGCCGATGCGCAGCCCACGCACGCCGGCTTCGATCTCGGCGAGGTAGTCGTCCACCGGAACGTCGGCCGACGCCGGATCGCCCGGGTCGTAGCCGGCGATGTGCTGGAGCAGGATCGCCGCATCGCGGACGGTGCGGGCCATCGGTCCGGGGTGGTCGAGCGACCACGCGAGGGGGATCGCGCCGCGCAGGCTCACCCGGCCGTACGTCGGCTTGAGTCCGACGATCCCGCACAGCGACGCGGGGATCCGGATCGAACCGCCGGTGTCGCTGCCGATCGAGCCGAAACACATGCCCGCGACGAGCGCGGCGGCGGACCCGCCGCTCGATCCGCCGGGAATGCGATCGGGGGCCCACGGATTCCGGGTGGGCCCGAAGTGGGGGTTGTCGGTGGTGACCCCGAAGGCCCACTCGTGCAGATTCGTCTTGCCGACGTTCACCGCACCCGCGTCGAAGAGCCTCCGCGCGACCGCGGAGTCTTCGTGCGCCACGTTCGATCGCAGGAGCGTGGAGCCCGCCGTGGTCGGCACGCCGGCGACGTCGAAGAGGTCCTTGAGGGCGATCGGCACGCCGGCCAGGGGGCCGGCCGGGTCCGCGGCCCGAGCGCGTCTTCGGGCATCGTCCGCCGTCACGGTGATGAAGGCGTTGACCACCGGGTCGCGTAGCGCGATGCGCGCGAGCGCGGCCTCGGCCAGCTCGAGCGCGCTCACCGAGCGTGCCCGCAGCGCGGCGACGGCGTCTTCCAGCGGCCGGTCGAGCAGCGTCGCGTCCACCTGGGCCGAACGATAGGGGGCCGATACGTGGGCGCGTATGGGGCGGCCGCCGCGGCCACCCCATTCGCTTGCGTGGAGGAGGTGATGACGTTCTGTCCCTCTAGATACGTCCACCCGTCCCCCGCGGATGCGCGCTAGAGTCGCGCCCATCGACGGGTTTGCGCGCCGTGCGGCGCTCTGTGCGTACCTCGTGGCGGCGTTGTCCGTGGCCTACGCCGTGGTCTATCTGGGCGTGGCCAGCCGGAATCCGGACGATCGCTCGGCCAACGCGCTCGCCTACGCGCTCATCGCCGCCGGCGCGCTCGCCGCCTCGGTCGCGACGGTGGCGATGAGCGTGCGTGCCGGCGGCTCCAACGCCGCGTGGCTCGCGCCGTTCGGCGTCGGGTACTCCTTGCTCTCGGCGGCCCACGGTGTGCACGACGCGATCCAAGCCGGCAGCGGCGCCACCCTCGCCGTCTCGCCGACGGATCCGCGCGGCTTCGCGACGTTCGGCCTCGCGGGGATCTGGATGCTCGCCATCGGTCTGTCCGCGCGCGGCGCCGTCGCGATCCCCGCCCGAATGGCCACGCTCGCGATCGTGGGCGGGATCGACCTCATCCTGCTGTTCTTCGCGACGGTCGCCGGATCGACTCCGGGCATCCTGCTCACCGGTGGCCTGGCATCGGTCATCCTCGGCCCGGCCTTCTGGATCTGGAGCGGGAGAGTCCTCGGCCGCTGACGGGAATCGGCCGGGCCCGCGCGCTGTTGTGCGGGGCATGGGATTCAACGACGAGCTCATCACGCACTTTCGCAAGAACAACGGCACCGTCACCGAGGGTCCGTTCACCGGGCGCGATGTCCTGCTCCTGACCACCACGGGGGCGAAGAGCGGCGAGCCGCGCACCCATCCCCTGGTCTACACGCGCGACGGCGATCGGTACCTGGTCATCGCGTCGAAGGGCGGGGCACCCACGCATCCGTCCTGGTACCACAACCTGCGGGCGCATCCGGAGGTCACCGTCGAGGTCGGCCCGGAGAGATTCCGCGCGAAGGCCACGCCCGTCGCCGGCGGCACGGAGCGGCGGCGCCTCTACGACCAGCACGCCGCGATCAACACTGGCTTCAAGGATTACGAGCGGAAGACCGACCGCGTGATCCCGGCCGTGCTCCTGGAGCGGCTGCCGGGCTAGCGCGTCAGCGGGTCGACGATCCGCGAGCCGATGGTCGCCTCCCAGTGCACGTGCGGCCCGGTCGTGACCCCGGTGAGCCCCACCAACGCGATCGGCTGTCCGCGAGCGACGCGATCGCCCACGCGCACGAGCGCCGCGGACGTGTGATACGCGCAGGTCACGACACCGCTCGCGTGGCCGACGCACACCCGCCGCCCGCCGACGTTCACCCAGCCGACCGCGGTCACGACGCCATCGTCGGCCGCGACGATCGTCGACCCCAACGGCGCCGCCAGATCGATGCCCGTGTGCGTCGGCGTGAGGAGCTGGGTGAGCGCGCCGACGACCGGGCGCACGTAACGCAGCTCGGTCGCCGGGAATGGCTGCGTCGCCGGGATCGGGGACGCGCCGGCCGAGCCGCCGGTGCCGCAGCGGAAGAGCTCGAGCCGCGTGGAGCGCAGCGCGGTCCGGCTGTCGCCGACGAAGTAGCGGCCGTCCGGGCTGAAGCCGCGCGCGCCCAGCAGGTTCGGCAGCGTCGCGGCGGGCGGCGCGTCGGCTCCGACGCGAGCGAATGCGTCAAAGGAGATGTCGCCGCTCACCGTCGGCGTGATCGGACCGAGCAGGAGCGATCGCCCGTCGGGCGTCCATTGATGCACCGCTCCGGGGAACGCCGACAACGGCGCGCTCCTGACGCTGCCGCCCTCGCGGAGCTCGACGCGGTCCGGGTACCGCACCAGCAGGGTCTCGCCGGCCGGCGCCCACTCGGTGAACGTCGCATCCGGCAGCACGAGCTCGCTCACCGCTCCCGTCCGGGTGACGCCCAGGTAGCGGCGTACCGTGCCGTCGAGCGAGTACCGCGTGATGAGGAAGCGCTCGGCGTCGCCGCTGAAGCTCGCATCGTCGGCGGGATAGGTCGGGACCACGCCGGGCGGCAGATGTGACAGGGTCTGGACCGCCCCGCCGGTCCAGCTCTGCAGCTCGTCCTTGGAGAAGTAGTAGAGCGTGTCTCCGACCCACCGGGCATCGGGGATGGTTGCCTTCGGCAGGTCGACGACGTGGCCGCCGATGACGATGCGGAGCTCGCCGTTCCAGCTCCAGTACGAGAGGTACTTCCCGCTTCCCGACCACTGCTGCCGCTCGCCGACGCCGAGCGGCGTGAGCTCGCCGGTCAGAAGGTCCAGCGCGTCGAGGAAGAACTCCTCCGGCGAGCCGGTGATCCGCGCGGACGGGAGCACCACCATGTGATCGACGGCGAGGGTCCGCCCGTTCGGCGACCACGCCACGCCGATGGCGTCGGGGATCGGCGGAACGGCCACGCGTTCGGTGCACACGAGCGCGTCCGGTCCGTCCGGCGGTGTCGGCGTCGGCACCCGCCGCGGCGGATCGGTCGGCGAGGGTGCCGGCGACGCCGTCGGCGGGACGGAGGATGGCGCGCTCGCGATCGGTGCCGGCTCGCACGCCGCGAACAGGATCGCCAGCGCGAAGACGAGCCGGGATACCGCTCGACGTCCATCCACTTTGCTGCTTCGAACGATACGAAGCCGCGGCGACGATGCCCGGCCGACTCCTCCATTTTGCGTATCCGCTGGTAGTCTGTTTGGTGGACGGGCGGCCAAACCGGCGGGAGGGGCGATTCTCGTGACCGAGCGCGTGCAGCGCCTCCTTGCTCGGGCCGACCGGGGCACGGCATTCGCCGCCGCCGCCGCGATCCTCGCCGGAGTCGCGTTACTCGACCACACGCTGCCGCCGGACGTCGATCTGGGCGAGTTCTACATGGTCGCCGTGATCGTGGGCGCCTGGGCCATCGGGTGGCGCACCGGCCTCGCGTTCGCGGTCGCCGGCGCGAGCCTCGAGCTCGCGGCGGACCTGCTCTTCAGGCTCCCCACGCCGGCTCCGCCGGCCGGCACGGTCCTCTGGAACGGACTCTCGGACGTGGGCGTGCTCGCGGCCATCGCCGTCATCACCGACCGGCTGTACCGGGCGCGCCGGCGCTGGATCGACGTGGACGCCGAACAGCGTTCGCTCCTGCGCGTGCTCGACCGCGAGCTTCCGCGGCCGCTGCGGGCCATCGGCTGGTTCGCGCGGACCTTCGAAGAGGCCGTGGACCGCGAGAGCATCGACGCCGTGAAGGCGCAATTCGGCCCGCTGCGGCATCACATCCGCGACGCGAACTTCCTCGTCATGGACCTCCTGGCCGTCGGTCATCTGCAGAGCGCGGGGATCCACTTCGAGCGCCGTCCGGTGTCGCTCAACGCGCTCGTCACCGCCGCGGCGGACGAGACGCTCTATCGGACCCGGGTCTTCCCGAGGCTTTCGGCCGACGACCCGTTCGTGCTCGCGGATGCCGACCGGATCCGCCACGCCGTCGCGAGCATCATCGGCCGGTACCTGGAGCTCTCGCCCTACGAGCCGGTCACGGTCCTCACGCGTGCCTCCGGCGACGAGGCCGTCGTCGAGATCGGCTCGGCCGCCGGTTCGCTCGAGCCGGCGGACGTCGAGCTCACCGACCTGCTGGTCAGAGGGCATGGTGGCCGGATGTACGTCGTCGCGCGGGGGCCGGAGCGCGGCTCGCTCGTCTCGCTGTACCTGCCCCGTGCCGGCACCGAGATCGAACGCGCGGCGTCACGGAGCGGTACTGGAGGGCACGAGGCGACGGTCCAGGAGGGCTGACGGTGGGGAAGTACATCCTGCGGCGGCTGGTCGTCGCGATCCCCACGCTGCTCGCGATCACGTTCGTCGTCTTCGCGATCCTGTCGCTCGCCCCAACCGACCCCCTCTCCCAGTTCGGCGCCGATCCCCGGGTGCCACCGGACGTGCGGGCGAACATCCGGGCCGCGCTCGGGCTCGACGATCCATGGCCGGTGCGGTACGTGAAGTGGCTGACGTCGCTCTTCCGCGGCGACTTCGGAGTGTCGTTCATGAGTCACAGCTCGGTGAGCGACCTCATCCTGCAGCGCCTGCCGAACACGCTCGCCGTCGTCGGCGTCGCGTATCTCGTCGGCGTGCTCATCGGCGTACCGGCGGGGATGCTCTCCGCGATCAAGCGGTACAGCTCGTTCGACTACGCCGCGACGTTCCTCGCGTTCATGGGCTTCTCGCTCCCGACGTTCTTCGTCGGGATCATGCTGATCATCGTCTTCAGCATCCAGCTGCACTGGCTGCCGTTCATCTACGACTCGACGCTTCGGGTGACCGATCTCGCGACGCTCGGCGACCAGCTGCGCCAGTCGATCATGCCGATCACCGTCCTCAGCCTGGCCAACGCGGCCCTCATCGTCCGCTACACCCGGAACGAGATGATCGAGCAGCTCCCGCTCGACTACGTGCGCACCGCGCGATCAAAGGGTCTGCGCGAGCGGCTCGTCGTGGGCGGCCACGTCCTGCGCAACAGCCTCATCCCGGTTGTCACGCTCATCGCGCTCGGCATCCCGACCGTGTTCGGCGGGGCGATCGTGACCGAGCAGATCTTCCGGGTGCCCGGCGTCGGCGAGCTGCTCGTCACGTCGATCGGCAACGGCGACACACCGGTGGTGACCGCGGTGCTGTTCATCTTCGCCGTGCTCGTGGTGCTGTTCAACCTCGTGGCCGACATCCTCTACACGGTGCTCGATCCGAGGCTGCGGCTGGCCTAGCCCGCCTACGCGATCCCGAGCTCGTCGAGCGAACGGTGCAGGTCGGCGGGATCGCGATACACACGGAACGCGCCGGCGGATGTGAGCTCGTCCCAGCCGTACCCGCCCGACAGCAGCCCCACGCTCAACATGCCGGCGCGTCGCGCGGCGAGCAGATCCCACACCGCGTCGCCGATGACGTAGCAGTCGTTCGGCGTGACGCCGAGCTCCTCCTGGCACCGGAGGAACAGATCAGGTTCCGGCTTCGCGCGTAGCACGTCGCCGCGGTCGACCACGACCGTGCCCGAGGCCACGCCGAGGATCTCGAGCGACGCGTCGATCTCGGGATGGCGCCCGGACGTCGCGATCCCGTAGGGGATGCCGCGCTCGCGCAGGTCCCGGAGCAGCTCGACCGCGCCGGGGAGTGGCCGGCGGTCGGGAAGCAGCGACCGGAACAGCTCGCCATGGCGCTCCTGGATGCGCCTGGCCTCCTCGTCGGTGAGCGGCCGTCCGGCTTCACGCGCGACCGCGCGGGTGAACAGCCCGCCGCTCATGCCGATCCGCCGGTGGACCTTCCAGCCTTCGATGGCGAGTCCCGCTTCGGCGAGCGCCCGCTGCCAGGCGAAGACGTGGCCGTAGACGGTGTCGACGAGTGTCCCGTCGAGGTCGAAGATCAGCGCTTTCATGGAGTACCCCCGCGCGAGCCGCCCCGCGCGGCGAGATTAGCCCTGCCGGGCCGCGCCGTCCGTTCACCGGCCAGACCTTCGCGCCGCGTTCACGACTCCTTCACACGTGGGCATCACGCTGAGCGCCGGACGAGAGGAGTCGAGAGATGAGTGCTGCGGCGGGAGCGAGCGAGATGGTTGACCAGGCCGAGGACCGAGGCCACACGATGAAGGCGGTCGTACAGGAGGGGTACGGATCGGCGGACGTCCTGCACGTGCGGGACATCCCGAGACCGGAGCTGCTGGAGGGCACCGTGCTGGTGCGCATGCGCGCGACATCGGTGAACGCCCTCGACTGGCACAGCACCCACGGTGGGCTCCTGCTCGAGATCATCGGAAAGATCATGCGGATGAAGGATGAACCGGTCCGAGGCGTCGACCTCGCCGGCACCGTCGAGGCGGTCGGCCCCAACGTCACGCGCTTCAAGCCTGGCGACGACGTCTTTGGCGGCGCGCCTGCGTCCTTCGCGGAGTACGTACGTGCCCGTGAGGATCGACTGCTGCTGAAGCCGCGCGACCTGCCGTTCGAGGAAGCCGCGACGCTCAACGTCGCGGCGCGCACCGCGCTCCAGGGTCTTCGCGATCACGCGCAGGTCAAGCCGGGCCAGCGGGTGCTCATCCACGGCGCGGGCGGCGGCGTCGGTACGTTCGCGGTGCAGATCGCGAAGGCGCTGGGCCTCCACGTCACCGCGGTGACGGGGCCGCGGAATGTCGACATCATCACGTCGCTCGGTGCGGACGAGGTCATCGATTACACGAAGGAGGACTTCGCGCGTCGCCCCGAGCGCTACGACGCGGTGCTCGACATCTCCGCGACGCGTTCGCTGTCCGACCTGCGGGGCGTTCTGGCGCCGAAGGGAATGTTCGTGCAGGTCGGCGCGCCGAAGCGCGGCGGGTTCATCGGGATCTTCGCGCGGATCATCAGCGTGATGCTGCGCGCGCGGCTGCTGCGCCAGCGCGTGAAGTTCTACGTGGCGCAGACGAACCTCGACGACCTCGCGTACCTCAAGGACCTCATCGAGGACGGCAGGCTGCGTCCGGTGATCGATCGAACCTATCCGCTCTCCGAGGCGCGCGAGGCCGTGCGCTACGTCGGCACCGGTCAGGCTCGCGCCAAGGTCGTCATCACCGCGTAGCCGCGGCAGTCGCGGGGGAGGTCAGCTGCGGTCCCGACCGGATTCGAACCGGCGATCTCGTCCTTGACAGGGACGTATGCTAGGCCGCTGCACCACGGGACCATGCCGGAAACACGGGCTTTTTCACGCCCGCACTCCCCTTGTGCCGGTCCATTCTGCCACCTCCGGGGTCCGAACAGATAAAGAGGCGGCGAGTGCGCTTCCTTTCACTCGCCGCCCCTGCCGGTGTGGCCAAACGTTGACGCGGGCTAGCTCGCCAGTGCCGCCTCGCGACGGATCGATCGGGTGACCTCGGCCGTGACGCGGCTCGTCCGCGCCAGGCCCGAGAGCGTGAAGTCGAGGCCGGCTTCCTTCAGCTCCTCGTAGCCGAGGCCCTTGTACAGGCGATTCCCGGCCACGTAGCACATCTCGTCATAGAGCTGGGGCCACTCGACGGCGCGGCGTCGGAAGCAGTACGAGATGAACTCGATCGCGAGCGCAGCAACCCGCTCCTCCGCCACTAGTGCAGTGCTCCTCCCCCGACGCGACCTGTGCATCATCGGCACGACCTTGACGAGCAACAAGGCTCTTTGTCCACGATCGCGTCCACACTCTCGTCCACAGCGGCGCACGCTCGTCGTCCACAGTCCGTCCACAGATTTCACCGAGGGCGGCGGTCGGAAAGACGGCGACGACCGCCGGCGTCGCGCGCGCTCACGCGGTCGAGCGCGTCGTCGCCGAATTTCGCCCGCACCGCGTCGAGGGCCGCGTTCAGCCGGGAGACGCGGGCGCCGGTGAAGAGATCGAGCTGCTCCCCGCCGACGAGGCCGCTGGCGGTGACCCCGACGAGCCGCACCGGGCTCACCCGCCCGGCCTCCCGGTCCGCGGCGAGCGCGTCTCGGAGCAGCGCGCGAGCGGTCTCGTAGATCTTCAGGTCGTCCGCGGTCGGCTCGGTCAGCGTGCGCTGGCGGGTCCGGGTCTCGAACGGTGCCACGCGCAGCTGCAGCTCGATGGTGCGGCCGCGCAGCTCGTGCTTTCGCAGCCGGGTGCCGACGCCCTCGGCGAGGCGGAGGAGCGTCGACTCGATCTGGGCCCGGTCGAGCGTGTCGCGATCGAAGGTATGGGCGTGGCCGATCGACTTCGGGTCGCCCGGGTCGGCAACGACCTCGCGGTCTTCGTCGATTCCCCTGGCCCGCGCGCCGATGGTGGACCCGTGCTCGCCCAGCCTGGCGTCCAGCAGGGCCGGATCAGCGCGCGCCAGGTCGCCGATCGTGCGCATTCCCAGGTCCTCCAGGACCTGGCGGGTCTTCGGGCCGACGCCCCAGAGGCGCCGGAGCGGGAGCGGCGCGAGGAACGCGGCCTCGCCGCCCCGCGGCACGACGACGAAGCCATCCGGCTTCCGGAGGTCGGACGCGACCTTCGCGCACAGCTTGTTCGACGCCAGCCCGACCGACAGCACGAGGCCGACCTGCTCCCGGACCGCGCGCTTGAGGTCGCGGCCGCAGGCCTCGGGGCCGCCGAACAGATGGGCGGTGCCGGTGATGTCGAGGAACGCCTCGTCCAGCGAGATCGGCTCCACCAGCGGCGTCCGCTCCGCGAAGAGGGCCATGACCGCGTCGGATGCCGTCTCGTACGCCGCGAAGTTCCCCGGCACGAAGATGCCCTGCGGGCAGAGCGTGCCGGCCTGGCGGAGCGGCATGGCCGAGTGCACGCCGAAGGTCCGCGCCTCGTACGAGGCGGCGCTGACGACGCCGCGCTCGTTCGGTCCGCCACCCACGATGACCGGCTTGCCCCGATATTCCGGATGGTCACGCTGCTCGACCGACGCCTAGAAGGCGTCGAGGTCGCAGTGGAGGATCGTGCGGTCGGTCACGCGATTGTGACGCCGTGCGATTTCGACGACGGGGCCACGAACCGAGCGAGCCGCTCGCCCTCCTCCACCAGCGCCGCGCGATCCGCCTTGGCCAGCCGGGCGAACGGCGTCACCGTGATCGCCGCGAGGGCCGGCTTCGCGGCCACACTCCAGGTGCCCGCGACCATGCCGTCCACCAGGACCGTCTGCGCGACGTCGCCGTTTTTCGCGATGACGGTCTTGCGATGCGCCTCCGAGAGGATCCGCACGCGCTCCGGCGCCGCGTAGGCCAGGAGCGTGCTGTCCCACTTCGGGAGGTACCGCACCGGTGCGGCGGTGTCGGCGGAGGACAGGGGAGCGCCCTTCAGGTCGTACAGCCGCCGGCCGCGCGCGTCGGTGAACGTGCGGATCCTTGGGCCGAGCCGCTCGAGTGCGGCCCTGATCGCCGGCGTGCGGATCGAGCTCCACGATGAGACGTCGTCCACGGCCGCGGGGCCGAATGCGGCCAGATGCCGCTGCACCGTGATCTGCACCGCGTCATCGAGCTCGGGCTCGCGGGCCTCGCGGAGCCAGGCATCGGCGGCGATGAGGTCGCCGGACTTGCGATGCGTCCAGGTCCCACTCGGGGGTACGTGCACGAGCCATCCGTGCGAGGCGATCAACCACCAGAGCATCGGCCGGGCGAGGTCCACGCTGACCCCCTGCGTCACCAGGAACTCGGCGAGGGCCTCGCGGGTCCGCGCGCTCCGCGCGTACCTGACCGTGGCCCGGTGGATCTTCTCGGCCTCGGCCAGGCGGCGTGCCGCGGGCGCCCACCGATCGGGCCGGGATCGCGTCGTCGCGACGGAGAGGGCGGGGTAGTCCGTCGCGCTCACCAGGTGCAGCGTGCCGCGCATCAAGGTCGCCTTCACGACCGTCCGCCCGGCGAGCGCGGCTTCGAGGTCCTCTATCTCGAACGCGGCGAGGCGCGACCAGAGTCCGACGTACGGAGCGGGGGCCCACTGGGCCTGGAGGCCGGCGAGCCGCTCGATCGCCGCGGCTGGGGCGAGGGCCGCTCGCCTGAGGAGCAGCTGTCGCCTGAGGAGGGCGCGATTCAGCTCGCGGTCGGTGAGGATCCGGTCGGCCACGAGCGAAGGCTAGGAGAGCCGGCGAATGACCCCGATCACCTTGCCCTGGATCTTCACGTCCCGGGCATAGATCGGCTCCATCTCGCTGTTCGCGGGCTGCAGCCGGATGCGATCGCGCTCCTTGTAGAAGCGCTTGAGGGTCGCGGTGTTGTCGTCGAGGATCGCGACGACGATCTCGCCGTCGCGCGCCGTGTCCTGCGGCTGGATCACGACGTAGTCGCCGTTGTCGATGTGGTCCTCGATCATCGATTTGCCGCGGACGCGCAGCACGAACGTGTCATGCCGCGGAGCGAGCTCCGCGGGCAGGGTCATCGTCTCGGTGCGGTCCTCGTACGCCTCGATCGGCGACCCGGCCGCGATCTCGCCGATGATCGGCGCGTTCACGAGCTTCGCGGCGTGGCTGCCAGGGAGGGTGAGGGCACGGGAGCGGGTGGCCTCCTTCTGGAGCCGCCCGTCCTTCTCGAGCTTGGTGAGGTGGTGGTGCACGGCGGACGTGGAGGCGAGGCCCACGGCTTCGGCGATCTCGCGGACGCTGGGCGGGTACCCGCGCTGGTCGATGGTCTCGCGGATGTAGTCGAGGATCCGCTCGGCGCGCTGCTGGTCTTGTTTGGTCATGCCCGGACGGTAACCGAACGGATGTTCGTTTGTCAAATACCGAGGCCGCCGGCGGGCTCGGGAAGGGCCTCGGCCCCCGAGCCGGCGCGGGGTCCATAGCATCCGGCCGGATGGATCCGGCCGTCGTCCGCGACACCCTCGTCGATTACACGATCCGCACCCTCTGGGCGGCCATCGTCGTGGTCATCGCGATCGTGGTCGCGCGCGCCGTGCGGGCGACGACGATGCGCCAGCTCACCCGGCACCGCGCGCACGGCAACGCAACCATCCTGCTCGGGAACCTCGCCCAGCTCGGCGTGATCGTCCTGGGCGTGCTGATCGTCCTCGCCATCTACACCCAGGGCGCGTTCGGCTGGATCCTCACGTCGTTCAGCGTCGTGGGCATCGTCATCGGGCTCTCGCTGCAGGACATCCTGCGGAATTTCTTCGCCGGCGTGTGGGTCCTGGTCGAGCGGCCGTTCCGCATCGGCGACTCGATCGAGGTCTCCGGATACACCGGCGTGGTCGAGGAGATCTCCTTTCGCACGACGCAGCTCCATACCGCGGACGGACGGCAGGTGATCATCCCGAACGGCGATTTCATGACGAAGCCCGTCGTGAACATGACGCGGTTCCCGCTCCGGCGCGGGGTGGTGGTCCTGACCTTGGACAGCGGCAGCGAGCTCGCGACCGATGCGGTGAAGGAGGCGCTCGCGTCCGTCGACGCGATCGCCCGCGATCCGGCGCCGACGGTGGACCTGCGCCGGGTGGTGAACGGCCGGGCCCGCTACCAGATCACGTTCTGGACGCCCGACCACGACAGCGGCATCGCGGCCGCGGTGAGCGCGCTCCGCAAGCATTTCCCGGACGGGGAGGTCCGTCCGGCCTAGCGACCATCGAGGCGCGGAAGTTGCTCAGCGAGCGCGCGCGGCGGGCGATAGATTGAAGAACAGCAAAAGGGGGGCGATCCAGATGCGTGAGCGCGACAGCGGCACCGGCTTTTTCGGCGTCATCGAGGCGGTCCTTGCGATCATCGGCGCGCTGACGGTGATGGGCGTCCTCGCCGTGGCGGCCTCCGTCCTCGCGTGGGAGATGGAGCTTCGCAAGTCCGAGCAGGAGAACGCCCTGCCGGAGTCGCCGACCGTCCCGACCGCGTAAGTAGGAGCGAGCCGTGCGCGTCGTCCTGAAGCAGGAGGTCCGCGGGCTCGGCCGCCCCGGTGACGTCAAAGAGGTCGCCGACGGCTACGCCCAGAACTTCCTGCTCCCGAAAGGCCTGGCCATCGAGGCGAGCGTCGGCGAGCTCAAGCGCGTGGCGCGGGAGCGCGCGAGCGCCCAGGCGAAGCAGGACCGCTCGCACGCGGATGCCGAGGCCCTGGCGAAGAAGCTCTCCGGGGTCACGCTCATCTTCAAGCTGAAGGCCGGCGAGCAGGGAAAGACGTTCGGCTCGGTCACGACGAAGGAGATCGCCGATGCGCTCAAGAAGGAGCACCGCATCGACGTCGATCCCCGGAAGATCCAGGCCGAGCCATTGCGCGCGCTCGGCGTCCATCAGGTCGAGGTGCGACTGCTCACCGACGTGCGCGCGCAGGTCACGGTCGCGATCGAGCCCGCCTAGCCCTCGCGGGTCTCCCCGAGATCGCGGAACCGCGTGAGCTCCGCCTCGAAGTGCAGATCGATGTCCCCCGTCGGACCGTTGCGGTGCTTCGCGAGCTTCAGGCGCACGACGCCGTCCTTGCGGTCCTGCTGATCCTTCTGCCAGAGGAACATCACGAGATCCGCGTCGGCTTCCAACGCGCCACTCTCTCGAAGGTCGGACAGCATCGGCTCGGTGCCGCGGGTCTCGATCTGCCGCGACAGCTGTGACAGCGCGACGACCGGCACCTCGAGCTCGCGGGCGATCGCCTTCAGCGCCCGGGAGATCTTCGCGACCTCCTGGACCCGGTTGTCCTCGTCGCCCTCGGCGCCCTCGATGAGCTGGAGGTAGTCGATGACGATCAGGTCGAGCTTCCCGCGCTCCGCCTGGAGCCGGCGCGACTTCGCGAGGATGTCGGTCACCGTGAGGCGGCTCGACTCCTCGACGTAGATCTGCGCCTGCTGCAGGTGACCCGACGCGTCGCTGATCGCCTGCAACTCCGGCAGCGAGAGGCGACCGCGGCGGATCCGGTTGCCGTCGATCTCGGCCACCATCGAGATGAGCCGCTGCACGAGCTGCAACTCGCTCATCTCGAGGGTGAAGATGGCGCAGGTCTTCCCGGCGCGGATCGCGGCATGCTCGATGAAGCAGAGCGCGAGGCTCGACTTTCCCAGACCGGGGCGGCCGGCGAGCAGGATGAGGTCGGAAGGCTGGAGCCCACCGGTCTTCTCGTCGAGCGTCTTGATGCCGGTCGGTACGCCCAGACCGGCGCTGTCGCCGCGCTCCTCGATCTGGGTGATGTAGCGCGTGAGCGCGACGTCCAGCGAGACGATGTCACGATGCAGCGACGCCTCGCTCACCGAGAAGAGCAGCCGCGACGCATCTTCCACCGCGCCGCGGGCGTCTTCGCGCACGAGCGCGAGCCGGGCGATCTCGTTCGCCGCGCCGATGAGCTTCCGCAGCTGCGCGGTCCGCGCAACGATGGTCGCGTAGGTCTCGGCGTGCGCGACCGTGGGGACGTTCTGCATGAGTCCGACGAGGAACTGCGCGCCCCCCACCGCGCCGAGCTCGTTCGCGGCGGCGAGCTCCTGCTGCACCGTCTCGAAGGAGATCTGATCCCCGCGCCCGGCGACGCGCTCCATCGCTCCGAGCACCAGCTGGTGGTTGTCGCGCGAGAGGTCCGGCGGCGCGATGCGGCCGCGCACGAACGGCGCGAACAAGGAGTGGTCGATGAGCAGCGCGCCGAGCAGCGAGGCCTCGGATTCCGGGTTCTCGGGCGGCGGCTTCGGTGCGTTGCGGGCGACGTTGATCGTCATACCGGCATCCCCTCGTCGTCGCTCCGGCTGAAGAACCGCGCCTGCTCCGCCTCGAAGTACAGCTCGAAGCGACCGGTGGGCCCGTTGCGGTTCTTCCCGATGCTGCCGTGGATGAGCTTGGGCGCGCCGGGCGGCGAGTCGTCCTTGTCCTTCCACAGCATCAGGACGATGTCCGCGTCCTGTTCGATGCTTCCACTTTCGCGAAGGGTCGAGAGCTTCGGCTCATTGCCCGCATCACCCGCGGCGCGCGACAGCTGCGACAGCGCGATGAGGGTCACGTCGAGCTCGCGGGCGAGCGCCTTGAGGTTGCGCGTGATCGTCGAGAGCTCCTGGACCCGGTTCTCCTCGTGCTCGCCGGTGCGGATCAGCTGCAGGTAGTCCACGATGATGATCCCGAGCCCGCCGGGTGCCTGCGCGATCGCGCGCCGCGCCTTGGTGCGCAGCTCCATGATCGAGATGCCGGGCGTGTCGTCGATGAGGATCGGCAACCCCGCGAGCGCCGCCGCGGCCCCGGTGTCGCGGATGTTCCCGGTCCGCAGCGCCAGCAGGTCGGTCCGCGAGTTGAGGCCGAGGAATCGGGCGACGATCTGCTTGGAATCCATCTCGAGGGAGAAGATGAGCACACCCGTGCCACGCTTCGCGGCGGAGTGCGCGATCGCGAACGCGAGGCTCGACTTCCCGACCGACGGACGTGCGGCGATGATGACGAGGTCGCCGCGGGTGAAGCCCTCGGTGTACATGTCGATCTCGCGGAAGCCCGAGGGCGTGCCGCTCACCTCGAAGGGGTGCTCCATGCGCTCGGTGATGTGGTCGTAGTTCTGCATCAGCGCGCCCTGGATGTGCCGGAGCTGGGCGTTGATCGCGTCGTCGCGCAGGCTGAAGACCCGTTGCTCGGCCCGGTCGAGCGTCAGCGTGACGTCCGCCGGCTCGTCGTACGCGTCGGCGGCGATGTCCTTGGCCGCGTTCAGCAGGCGGCGCAGCAGCGATCGATCGCGGACCACCCGCGCATGCCGTTCGACGTCGACGGCCGTCGGCGTCGTCTCGACGAGTGCGCGGAGGTAGGCCGGGCCCCCGACCTGGTCGAGCACCTCGTTGCGCGCGAGCTCGACCTGCATCGTGAGCGGGTCGATCCGCTCGCGGCGTTCGAGGAGTGCCTGTGCCGCGCGGTAGACCCGCTGGTGCTTCGCCTGGTAGAAGTCCTCGGCCCGGAGCAGGTCGGCCACCTTGAAAATGGCGTCGCGGTCGATGAGCAGCGCACCGAGGACGCGCTGCTCCGCGGCGAGGTCGTGCGGCGTGGCCCGCTCGGCCGCCTGCTCCAGCTCGAAGGGGGTCACCTAGACAGTTAGAACGCTTGTTCGGGTCGTGTCAAGAGCCTCCACCAGCGGCAAACCGTACGGTCCGGAACGGGATCGGGCGATCCCCTTGTGCACGGAGCCGCGAGCGGCGTCTCCCCAGATTCCGTTCACTTGTCCATGGCGCATCTCGGGTCGTCCACACTCTTGTCCACAGCGAAAGGGGATAACTCCAGCATGCGAGTACTCGTCACCGGCGGCGCCGGCTTCCTCGGCTCCCACGTCGTCGACGCGCTGCGCGCCCGCGGGGATGACGTCATCGCCCTCGACGACCTCTCGACGGGCGATCGGGCGAACCTCGATCCGGCCGTGCCGCTCGTCCTCGCGGACATCAGCGACGCCGCGGCCGTCCGCGCCGGGCTGTCCGGACAGCGCTTCGACGCCGTCGTGCATGCGGCCGCCAAGACGAAGGTCGTCGAATCCATCGCCAAGCCCGACCTCTATCACCGCGTCATCGTGAACGGGACGTCGAACGCCCTGGAGGCCGCCCGCGGCGCCGGCGCGACGTCGTTCGTGAACGTCTCCACCGGCGGCGCGATGTACGGGGAGACGCCGGCCTGCGCGACGGAGGAGAGTCCGGTCGACACGCCATCCCCCTACGGCCGGTACAAGGCCGAGGCCGAGCGGCTCGCGGCGGCGGCGAAGGACCTGCGGGCGGTCACCCTGCGCTTCGCGAACATCTACGGGCCGCGCCAGCGCACCGACCTCGAGGGGGGCGTGATCGCGATCTTCGCCGGGTCGTGGAAGCGCGGCGACGCGCTGACGATCTACGGCGACGGCACCGCCGAGCGCGACTACCTCTACGTCGCGGACGCCGTCGCGGCGATCCTCGGGGCCCTCGGCGGATCGCTGAAAGGCACATTCAACATCGGCACCGGCGTAGCGACGTCGGTGAACGATCTGGTCGCGATGCTCACCGCACTGCTCGGCCCCCCGGCGCGGATCGCCCGCGTGGCCGGCCGGGATGGCGAGATCCAGCGCAGCTGCCTGGACTCCTCCAAGGCCGCACGGGAGCGCCTCTGGCGCTCGTCCGTTCCTCTCGCCGAGGGCCTCCGCCGGACGGTGGCCGCCTAGCGCGGGCCGGTGCCCTTGCGTGGCGGGAGTACTTTTCTGCCGGGAGCACGGGAAGGATGTCCTTCGCGGATCGATCGCTCAGCTGCCGCGGATGCGGGACCGCATTCGTCTGGACCGCGGGCGAGCAGGAGTTCTACCAGCAGAAGGGCCTGCTGCACGAGCCGCAGCGCTGTCCCGGCTGTCGGCAGCGCGCGAAGGCCGAGCGCGCCGCGCAACGCGCCCAGAGCATGCACGACATCGTGTGCAGCGACTGCGGCCAGCCCGGGCACGTCCCGTTCGAGCCGCGCACCGATCGGCCGGTGTACTGCAGCACCTGCTTCGAGACCCGTCGCGGCGCCGCCCACGCACAGCTCTCCACCTAGACTTCACCGCACTCCATGCGTCGCTTCCTGGGTGGGTTCCTCACCGGCGTCGCCGTCACGTGCGCGTTCCTCATCGGAATCGGCCATGTCCTCGATGTCGAGGACCCGCTCACGCCCGCCGATGTGATCGTCGCGCTCTCCGGCGATACCGGCGCGCGCACCGAAACGGCGGTCGACCTCTGGAAGCGCAAGTACGCGCCGCTCATCATCTTCGCCGGCGCGTCCGAGGACCCGAACTCCGTCGCCAGCGGCGAGCTCATGAAGCGTGACGCGATGGCGCTCGGCGTGCCCGACGCCGCGATCCTCGTCGAACCCGCCTCCAATACCACGCAGGAGAACGCGCGGCTGGTCGCGACGCTCATGCGCACGCGGGGCCTGGCCACCGCGATCCTCGTCACCAGCCCCTATCACCAGCGCCGCGCGGCCAATCTGTTCGCGGAGGAGTTCGCGCCGGCGCACCTGACCTTCAGCAACTACCCCGCGCGGGACCCGCAGTGGGATCCCAGCTGGTGGTGGCTGCGCGAGCCCGCCCGGTCGCTGACCGTCGTGGAGCTCGCGAAGCTGTCGATCGAAGTCGCGCGCTCCGTCTTCCACTAACATTCCTCCACGTGCCGGTGACCGCCATCGTCGGGGCCCAGTGGGGCGACGAGGGCAAGGGCAAGATCACGGACCTCCTCGCGCAGGAGGCGGATGTCGTCATCCGCTACCAGGGCGGCAACAACGCCGGTCACACCGTGGTGAACGAGCTGGGCACGTTCAAGCTGCACCTGGTCCCGTCCGGCATCTTCAATCCGAACGCCACGTGCGTGCTCGGCACCGGCATGGTCATCGACCTCGTGACCCTGCGCGACGAGATGCGGATGCTCGAAGCGCGTGGCGTCTCGACCGCGAATCTGCGCATCTCCGATCGGGCCCATCTCCTCATGCCCTGGCACACCGCGCTCGACCGGCTCGACGAGCGTGAGCGCGGCCGCCGCAAGCTCGGCACGACCGGCCAGGGCGTCGGCCCGGCGTACGCGGACAAGGTCGCGCGGCACGGGATCCAGGTCTACGAGGTGCGCGACGAGGCGGGCTTCCGCGCGCGCGTCGCCCACGAGCTCGAGACGAAGAACGCCATCCTGTCGAAGTTCGGCGACGCGCCGCTCGATGCCCGGACGGTGGCCGACGGGGTCCTCGAGGCTGCCGCGGTCCTCGGCGAGCGCATCGTCGACACGCTGGCGATCGTCGAGCGGGCGGTCGCGACCGACGCGCGCGTCCTGCTCGAGGGCCAGCTCGGCGCGATGCGCGACCTCGACTGGGGGATCTACCCGTACGTGACGTCGAGCAATCCGCTGGCGGGATTCGCGTCGATCGGCGCGGGCATTCCGGCGCGCTCGATCACGCGCGTGATCGGGGTCGTCAAGGCGTACAGCACCGCGGTCGGCGAGGGACCGTTCCCGACCGAGCTCGAGGGCGAGGCCGCCAACGCCCTGCGCGAGCGCGCCGAGGAGTACGGGGCCACCACGGGCCGGCCCCGCCGGATCGGCTGGTTCGACGCCGTCGCGGCCCGGCATGCCCAGCGCCTCAACGCCTTCACCGAGCTCGCGGTGACGAAGCTCGACATGCTCGGCACGTACAAGGAGATCCCGTTCTGCACCGCGTACTCGCTCGACGGCCGCCTGACGAACGACATGCCCCCGACGAAGCTCCTCGACCGCGTGACGCCGGAGTACGAGAAGCTGCGGGGCTGGTGCCAGGACATCGGGGCCATCCGTGAGCAGGCCCAGCTTCCCGCCGCGGCCCGGGCGTACCTGAAGCGGATCGAGGAGACCGTGGGTGCCCCGATCGGCATGGTCGGCGTCGGGCCGGAACGGAACGCCACGCTCCTCAGCTAGGCCTCACCCGGCAGGGCCTCATACCTGCGGGGGAGCGAATCCACCCGCTGGAGCATTCCCGGTGGCTTGACCAACGGCCATCGTTTCCGGCCATGACTCGCAATCACTTACGTACCTGGCTGTTCCTGGCGATGGGGCTCGCCGGGCTCCTCGCCGTCGCCCTGATCGTCACGTCCGACGAGTCCTACGCGGGGATCGACGGCAAACGCGCGATCCCGGTCGTCACCGGCCTGATGGCCGCGATCCAGGATCTCACCCCGGCGTTCCTCGATCCGCCCGCGCCGCCCAGCCCGATCGGTGCGCCGGTCGACCCGCCGCCGGCGGTCCTCCCGCCCTCCAACAAGCCGTCGCCCAAGCCGTCGCCACGTCCGGCGAGCTCGCCGTCCGCTCCCGTCGCAGCCACCGCTGCCCCCGTGCCGGCGGCTCAATCGGCGGCCGCGACGAAGGCGCCGCCGGCCTCGGCCCCAGCGCCGGCGCCCGCTCCGAGCGGCAGTCCTACCGACAGTCCTGCCGACAGTCCTGCGCCGAGTCCCACGCCGACCCCGGACCCGTCGGCCACTCCGTCGCCGAGCCCGTCAGCGACGCCGTCGCCGAGTCCGTCGCCCATTCCCGGCCCGACCGTCGCGGTCGCCACGGACCGCGGCGCCACCGCCGCGGTCGACCTCGCCGACCTGGTCCCCGGCGACTCGATCGACCGCACCATCACGGTGCAAAACGTCGGCTCGCTCGCGTTCCGGTACACGGTGTCGGCGACCCAGACGGCGTCGACGCCGCTCTGGACCGACCTGACCGACGGGCTTCGGCTCATCGTGCGCACGGCCGGCGGCACGGTCCACTCTGCCGGGCCGCTGTCCCAGACCGGCTTCGTCCCCGGCGTCACCACCCTGGCCCCCGGTACCAGCGAGACCCTGCGCTACACGTTCGACTTCCCGGCGAGCGCGTCGAACGCCTTCCAGGGCCTCCATCAGGACCTCACCCTCGTCTTCGACGCCGTCGAGTTCCCCTAGTCCTGCCGGGTCCTGCCCCACTCGGGTGACCGGGGGGTATGAGGACCGCTCCCCGGGCGTCATACCAGCGGATGAGGGCCTTTCCCCCGCAGGTCCGATGGAGCAGCAGGGCCCGGACGAGATAGTTCCCCTTGTCAGAGCCGCCCGCGAAAGCAGCGCAACCGAGGCGGAGAAAAAGGAAAGAAACAGATGCGTAAGCCAGTGGCCCTCCTCGCCGGCATGGCCCTCTCCGCCCTCGTCCTGATCGGCCTCACCGTCACCTCCGACATGTCGAGCGCCAGCTTCACCGCGATGACCACGAACCCGGGCAACCAGTTCGGGTCCGCGACGCTGACCGCGGGGAACGACAAGAGCGCGGCGGCCTCCCTGGTCTCGCTCGCGAACATGGTCCCCGGCGACACCGCCAGCCGGACCGTGACGCTCACGAACACCGGCAACGTCGGGTTCACCTACACCGGCGCGGCCTCGGCGACCGCGAGCACGCTGCTCTGGAGCGACGCCACGAACGGCCTCCAGGTCACCGTGAAGCGTGGCGCGACGACGCTCTACTCGGGCCCCCTCAAGACCATGAGCCTCCCCGCCTCGGCCACGATCGCCGCCGGCGCCACCGACGCCCTGACCCTCGACTTCTCGCTCCCGACGAGCGCCGACAACACCTTCCAGTCACTCACCCAGGACTTCACGATCACCTACACCGCGACGCAGCTCGCCGGCGCCGCCCGCTAGCCCGAACGAAACGAAAGGAGCACGACGGCCATGACCGCAGTCATCAAGATCACGATCAGCGCTCTCATCGTCGTGCTCTTCGCCCTCTCGCTCTTCTTCGTCGGGATCCGCGCCCTCGGCATGGCGACGTTCGTCGTGACCGGTGGCTCCATGGAGCCGACGATCCACAAGGGCTCGCTGGTGATCGACCAGCCGGTCACGGCCGACAAGCTCCGTCTGGGCGACGTCATCACCTTCGACCGCTACGACCAGACCACCACGCACCGGATCGTCGCGGTCGAGGGGAGCGCCTCCGGGCCGACGTTCTCGACCAAGGGTGACGCCAACCAGGTCATCGATCCCGAGCCGATGAGCTTCCCGGGCCGCGTCGGCCTGGTGAAGGTCGCGATCCCGGGGCTCGGCTACGCGGTCGCATGGATGCAGTACATCTGGCGGCTCGGCGCCGCCCTCGTTGCCGCGGCCATCTTCTTCACCTGCGCGGCGATGGTCTTCCTCCGCAAGGAGACGCAGGTCGCGCCGCTCCGCGGCGCGCGTGGCGCTCGGCTGAAGCTCGCCCCGGTCCACGTGGCCACCACGCACAGCGCCGAGACGGTCCGGATCTGGACCGAGCACGAGCGCTGGCTCCAGCAGGCCCGCCTCCAGCGCGCGGCGGCAGCGTGATGCGTACCGGACGGATCCTGGCCGGAGCCTTCGCCCTGATCGGGAGCCTGGCGATCATCGGTCTCGAGGCCGGTGTCACCGGCGCGAGCTTCACCGCGAGCACGACGAACCCGACCAACAGCCTGATCACCCTCAACGTGCAGCCGCCCGCCACGCAGAACGCGGCCACGTCGGCGGCCGCGGGCACGGTGAACCTCTCCTGGACCGCGACGCCGACGGCGCCGAACGGTCACACCATCACCTACCTGGTCCTCCGCAACGGCGTCCAGATCGGGACCACCGCCGGCCTCGTGTACTCCGACACGCCGCCGGCCGATGGCACCTACAGCTACACCGTCCAGACGAAGATCGCGCAGGGCGCGGGCTTCTTCAGCAGCGGGAACAGCGCCGCGCAGAGCGGGCTGTCGGATCGCACCGCGCCGACGATGTCGGCCACGTGCAACGGCGGCGCGTGCACCGGCTGGTTCAACGGGAGCGTCACCTTCGTGGTGAGCGGCGCCGACGGCGCCGGGGCCGGCATGGGCACGGCGACCACGAACGTCGACGCCGCCGGCGCGATCACGTCGGCCGCGCCCCGCACGATCACCGTGAGCGGCCAGAACGCCGCGCACTCGATCGTGTACTCGGGAGCTGACGCCCTCGGAAACGCGTCGGGCAACACCACCCAGACCGTCAAGATCGACCTCACGAACCCGAACCCGCCAACCGGGGTCACCGGCGCATCCGGGTCGTGGGGCGGCGGGGCCAGCTTCAACGTGAGCTGGAGCGCCGGCAGCGACGCGCTCTCCGGTGTCGCGGGGTACACCGTCCACTGGACCAACGCCGTCTCGAGCTGCCCGACGCGGAACACCACCAACTACCCGAACGCCGCCTCGGTCGGCGCGGTCACGGCGTACGCGGTCACCACCGCGGTCAGCTCCGGCAACGACTATTGCGCGTACGTGACGACGACCGACAACGCGGGCAACCAGAGCGCCGCGAGCAACGGATCGGGCCTCACCCAGGCCCGCTAGAATTCCCCCATGGGGAAGGCGTGAATCCGGAGGAGAAGTTCGGCACCGAAGGCCTCGCCTTCGACGACGTCCTCCTGATCCCGGCTCGCAGCGACGTCCTTCCCACTCAGGTCTCCACTCGCAGCTTCCTCACGCGCGAGCTCGCGCTCGACATCCCGATCCTCTCCGCGGCGATGGATACCGTCACCGAAGCGCGGATGGCCATCGCCCGCGGCCGGCTCGGCGGCCTCGGTGTCCTGCACCGGAACCTCTCGGTCGAGGCCCAGAGCGCGCAAGCCAAGGAGTGCAAGGCCGCGGGCGTGCGGGTGGGCGCGGCCGTGGGCGTCGCCGGCGATGCGGACGAGCGCGTCAGCGCCCTCGTCGCCGCGGGCGTCGACGTGATCTTCGTCGACATCGCCCAGGGCCACTCGGCCGGGGTCATCCGCATGGTCGAGAAGATCAAGGCCCGCCATCGCGTGCAGGTCGTCGCCGGCAACGTCGTGACGGCCGGCGGCACCGAGGACCTCATCGCTGCGGGGGCCGACGGCATCAAGATCGGCGTGGGACCCGGCGCGATCTGCACGACGCGCGTCGTCGCCGGCGCGGGCATGCCGCAGGTCACCGCCATCTTCGACTGCGCGAACGCCGCGGCCAAGGCCGGGGTGCCGGTCTGCGCCGACGGTGGCATCCAGGAATCCGGTGACATCGCGAAGGCGATCGGCGCGGGCGCGCACACGGTGATGCTCGGCGGGCTCTTCGCCGGCGTGGACGAGTCGCCGGGCGAGATCATCGAGACCGACGAGGGCCGGTTCAAGTCGTACCGAGGCATGGGCTCGCTGGGTGCGATGCAGGCCCGCCAGACCTCTCGCGACCGCTACGGTCAGGGCGACGTCGCCGAATTCAGCAAGCTCGTGCCCGAGGGCATCGAAGGGCGCGTGCCCGCGCGCGGTGCGCTCGAGCCGTTCATCCATCAGCTGGTCGGCGGCCTGCGCGCGGGAATGAAGTACACCGGCGCCGCCTCGATCGAGGATCTGCGGACGACCGCGCGCTTCGTCCGCATCTCGGGGGCCGGTTTGCGCGAATCGCACCCCCACGACGTGCGCATCACGGTCGACGCGCCCAACTATCGGGTCCGCACCTCCTGATGCTCGGTTCCGTCGAACGGGACCTCGCTCACTCCGTCCTGGATACCGCCCGCAGCCGTGGGGCGACCGGTGGCGACGCGCGGTGCGTGCGCCTCGCGGCGTTCACGGGTGCGACGCGGCACTGAGATGACGACCACCGGCGCGAGCTCGGTGAACGGTTCCGGTGCCGCTTCAGGCCTGCAGCGCGAGACCGTCGCGGTCCTGGACTACGGCGGCCAGTACGTGCAGCTCATCGCCCGCCGGGTGCGTGAGTCGCGCGTGTACTGCGAGATCTTCCCGCACGACGTCACCGCGGCGGAGCTCACCGCGCGCGGGGTCATCGGCGTCATCCTCTCCGGCGGGCCGGCGAGCGTCTACGAGGCCGGCGCGCCGCTCGTCGATCCCGCGATCCTCGACGGCCGCTTCCCGGTCCTTGGCATCTGCTACGGGATGCACCTCATGGCCCACGTCCTCCCGGGCGGGGAGGTCGTGGCCGAGGGCAAGCGCGAGTTCGGGCCGGCGACCGTGGCGGTGCAGGACCGCTCCGGCATCTTCGACGGGCTCGCCGAGGCCGAGCGCGCGTGGATGAGCCACGGCGATTCGGTGCGCACCCTGCCGACCGGATTCCACGCCGCCGCGAGCACCGACCGCCTCGCGGCCGCGGCGATGAGCGATGGCTCGCGGCGATTCGGCGTGCAGTTCCATCCCGAGGTCGCGCACACGCCGCACGGCGCCGAGATCCTGCGCAACTTCGTGCTCCACGTCTGTGGCGCCAAAGGCGATTGGACGCCGGCCGCGTTCGTCGAGGAGTCGGTCGCGGAGCTCACGCGGGTCATCGGGGATCGCCACGCCATCCTGGCACTCTCGGGCGGCGTGGACTCGGCGGTCGCGGCGGCGCTCGTCGCGCGCGCGATCGGCGATCGCCTGACGTGCGTGTTCATCGACACCGGCATGCTGCGCGAGCGCGAGGCCGAGCAGGTGATCGCGACATTCGGCCCGCGCCTCCGGCTCGTGCCGGTCGCGGCCGAGGCCCGGTTCCTCGGGAAGCTCGCCGGAGTGACGGATCCCGAGCGGAAGCGCGCGATCATCGGCGAGGAGTTCATCCGCTGCTTCGAGGAGGAGGCCAGGCGGATCGGGCAGGTCGACCTCCTCGTGCAGGGGACGATCTACCCGGACGTGATCGAATCGCGGGCGAAGGACAGCAAGACGAGCGCGCGCATCAAGACCCATCACAACGTCGGCGGCCTGCCGGACGTCATGTCGCTCGAGGTCGTGGAACCGCTCCGCCGGCTGTTCAAGGACGAAGTCCGTCGCGTCGGCGCCGAGCTCGGGATCCCCGAGGACATCCTCTGGCGGCATCCGTTCCCCGGGCCGGGCCTCGCGGTGCGGGTCATCGGCGAGCTCACCAAGGAACGGCTCGACATCCTGCGGCGCGCGGACGCGATCTTCCTCGAGGAGCTGCGCGCGGCCGACCTGTATCGCACGATCGCGCAGGCCTTCGCCGTCCTCACGCCGGTCCAGAGCGTCGGCGTGATGGGCGACTTCCGGACCTATGGCTTTCTCGTCGCGCTCCGCGCGGTCACGACGGAGGATTTCATGACCGCCGACTGGGCCAGGATCCCGTACGACGTGCTCGCGCGCATCTCCACGCGCATCGTGAACGAGGTGAGCGCGGTGAACCGCGTGGTGTACGACATCTCGTCCAAGCCGCCGGCGACGATCGAATGGGAGTGAGCGAGATGCGGCTGCGCCGCACCGAGCGAGCCCGACCAGTCTTGAGCTCGTCTCGTGGCGCGAGCCACGAGATCGATCGGGAATGGGAGTGACGGCGTGGCGGGCATGACCCGGTGAAGTGGTTCAGCGACGGCGAGCGGACGCGCCGGATCATCGCCGAGCAGCGCGCGAA
>JAXDLF010000220.1:0-13421 GCA_034666765.1 Chloroflexota bacterium | reverse complement strand
ACTGGAACTTCGCGTGCGCCGGGCCGAACGAGATGGACGTCGTCGCCTTCGCGCAGACCATCGCCGCCGAGGGCGGGCCGGATCCGGAGCGGTTCGTCGCCGAGTACGACCTCCTGCTCCCACTGCGTTCCGTCGCGCTCGAGGCGTCGATCGCCGGGATCGCGGGCTACTTCGCGGATCGCGCGTGGCGTCCGGCCAGCCGGGGATTGCCCCGCCTGCGCCCGTGGCAGCGGCGGCAGCTCCGGGTGATGCTCGCCTGGGCCGCCCGGCACTTCGATCTGCCGGAGCCGCGCTGGCTCGACGCGATCCAGGTCTGATCCGTGCCGGAGTGGCCCGAGCTGCGGGTGATGCAGGAGCGCATCGCCGACGTCCTCGTCGGGAAGAAGGTCGTCGCCGTGCGCGTGGGCGATCCCGTCGTGCTGCGCGCGCTACGGCCCGTCGACGAGCTGCTGGTCGGCCGGGAGCTGCGGGGGGTCGCCCATCACGGCAAGTTCCTCGTGTTCACCTTCGACGGGCTGGTCATGACGGTGAACCCGATGCTCGCCGGCCTGTTCGTGCTCCAGCCGGTCGGCGCGAAGGCGACGAAAGACACGCGCATGCGCATCGAGTTCGAAGGCGGCACCGAGCTGCGGTACCGCGACGACGTGCGGATGGGGAAGGTGTACGTCGGGATCGAGGCGCCCGGCCTCGCCGGCATCGGTCCCGACGCCGGCACGTTCGACTGGAGCGAGGCGGCGTTCAGCGAGCGGGCGAAGGCGAAACGCAGCGAGATCCGGAACCTGTTGCAGGATCAGACGTTCATCAGCGGCATCGGCAACGCGTACGCGGACGAGATCCTGTGGGACGCGAAGCTGCACCCGAAGCGGCGCGTCGGATCGCTCACCGCGGACGAGATGTCGCGCTTCTACGGCTCGTTGCGCGCGGTCGTCGGCACGGGCCTCGCGGAGGTCCGGCGGGCGATGCCGGACGAGCTCGGCCAGAAACCGCGGGCCCACATGCGGGTGCGCGGACGGGCGGGCAAGCCATGTCCGCGGTGCGGGACGACGATCATGCGCCGGCGCAAGGGGCTCGACGACGTGGACCTCTGCCCGACGTGCCAGCCCGCGCCGAAGGGCCAGCTGTACTGAGCTAGACGGCGCTCGCCAGCGGCACGCGCGCCTGGGTGGAGAGCCACGCCGCGACGTGCGCCGCGCTCATCGGGCGCGCGACGTAGAACCCCTGGACGATGTCGCACCCGAGCTCGACCAGCCGGTCCCACTCGCACTGCGTCTCGACGCCTTCGGCGACGACCTCGAATCCCAGCCGGTGGCCGAGGTCCACGGTCGCCTGGACGATGGTCGAGCTGGAGCCGTCGACCGAGCAGACGTCCTGGACGAACGACCGGTCGATCTTCACCTCCTGCAGCGGGAGCTTATTCAGGTACGACAGCGACGAGTAGCCCGTCCCGAAGTCGTCGAGGGCGAAGCGGACGCCGATCCGCCGCAGGTCGCTGAGGGTCGTGAGCGATCGCTCCGGCTCGGCGAGCAAGACGCTCTCGGTGATCTCGAAGCGCAGGGCCGCGGGGCTGGCGCCGGCGGCCGCGAGGGCCGAGGCCACGTACGCCGGGAACAGCGGATCGAGCAGGTTGCGAGTGGACAGGTTGACCGCGACCGGGATGTCGTGGCCGCGCGACCGCCAGGCCATCGACTCCTTGAGCGCTCGGGCGATGACCCATTCCGTCAGCGGCTTGATCAGGCCGGTCTGCTCCGCGAACGAGATGAACATCGACGGCTGCACGATGCCCCGGCCCGGGCGGCGCCAGCGCACGAGCGCCTCGAGCGTGGTGACCCGTCCGGTGCGCAGGTTCAGCTCCGGCTGGAACTCGAGGAGCAGTTCGTCCTGCTCGATCGCGGTGCGGAGATCCGCGAACAGCGCGAGCCGGTTCACGCTGGGGCGGTGATGCCCCGGGACGTACACGGTGTACCCGCTGCCGAGCGAGGCCTTCGCGACGTACATGGCGATGTCCGCCTTCTGCAGCAAGGTGTCCGCCGACTCCCCATGCTCCGGGTACAGCGCGATGCCGATGCTCGCGCCAACGTGCAGGGCCTCGTTGTCGACGACGAACGGCCGCTCGAGCGAGGACAGCAGGTTCGCCGCGACGCGGCTGGCGCCGGCCTCGTCGACGCCGGGCAGGACGATCGCGAACTCGTCGCCGCCGAGCCGGGCGACCGTGTCGCCTTCGCGCAGGTGCTCGTGGAACCGCGGCCCGACCTGGGTGAGCAGCGCGTCTCCGATGTGGTGGCCGAACGTGTCGTTGACCGACTTGAACTCGTCGAGGTCGACGAGGAGGAGCGACAGCCGCTCGTTGCGCCGGCGAGCCTCGACGATGGCCTGGTCCAGCCGGTCGTGCAGGAGGACGCGATTCGGCAGCCCGGTGAGGATGTCGTGCAGCGCCTGGTGGGCGAGTGTGTTCTCGGCATACGTCCGGTCGGTCACGTCGCGGGCGATCACCACGAGGCGGGCCTGCGCGTTCGTGCCGAACGGCTTCAGGGCCACCTCGAGGTAGCGGCGCTCGCCATCGGGTCGCACGATCGGAACGTCGATCGTGATGCTCCGGCCGGTGCGGATGTTCGCCTGGACCCGCTCGCGGAAGCTCTCGCGCTCCTCCTCGGCCACGAGGTCGTAGAAGGACTGCACGTCGGTGATGTCCTCCACCCGCCGGTCGGCGAGATGCGCGAACGCCTCGTTGACGTACGCGATCTTCCCGGCCTCGCTGAGGATCACCACCTGCCCGAGCTCGCTCTGGGCCCGCAGCAGCGCCTCGTAGCGCTCGGTCTGCTCCTCCTTCTGCTTGCGGAGGAACTCGAGCTCCCACAGCAGGCCCGTCATCAGGAGGGCCGCCAGCAGGTAGACCGACGCGTGGAACGCGACCCGTTGGATCTCGAAGGGCAACCCGAACGCCGCGACACGGAACAACGCGATCGCGACGTACGAGCCGGTGACGGCGACCGCGGAGGCGAACGTACCGGGCCGCCCGAACCGGAAGGTGCCGGTGATGATGACGAGGAGCCCAAGGAAGAACGTCGTCCATTGCGGGTCGTTCGAGTAGACGAACATCGCCAAGACGACGATGGCCGTGTCGGCGACGTGACCGATGCTCTGCCGCCGGACCCGTGGGACCACCAGGGCCGCGACGCCGATGAGCGCGAGGAGCGTGACGACCCAGCCGGTGCCCAGATTCGGATAGAGCGGCGAGAGTCCGAGGACGAGCGCGAAACCCGCCCAGCGCGCGCGGTTGATCGCGCGCTCGAGACGCGAGGTCTCGACGAGGGGCGCGACAGGAGTCATGGAGGAAATTCTTTCGTTCGACCGACCTGCGCACACCCCCCTTCCGAGTGACCGATACTCACTCCCACAAACGGGGGAGTAGTGACCGTGAGCACCATCAAGATCATTCGCGAAACGCCGATCGCGACCGTGCAGCTCGATCGTCCGGAAGTCCTGAACGCGCTCTCCGAAGAGCTCATGGACGAGCTGGTCGCCGCGCTCGAGGCGCTCGATGGCGACGCGGAAATCCGCTGCATCGTGCTCACCGGCAACGAGAAGGCATTTGCGGCCGGCGCCGACATCAAGAAGTCGTTCGTCGAGGCGACGCCGGCGAGCATGCTCGAGCAGGACCTCACCACGCGGTGGGAGCGGGTCCGCCGGATCCGCAAGCCGATCATCGCCGCGGTGTCCGGCTACTGCCTCGGCGGAGGCTGCGAGCTCGCGATGACCTGCGACATCATCGTCGCGAGCGAGACCGCGCAATTCGGGCAGCCGGAGGTGAACCTCGGGATCATCCCGGGCGCCGGCGGCACGCAGCGATTGACCCGCGCCGTCGGGAAGTACCGCGCGATGGAGATCATCCTCACCGGCCGCCGGGTGAAGGCGGACGAGGCGAAGGCCATTGGCCTCGTGGCCCAGGTGTATCCCGCGGCGTCGTGGCTCGAGGACGCGAAGTCGCTCGCGCGCACGATCGCGGAGAAGCCGCCCATCGCCGTCCGTCTCGCGACCGAGGCCATCGATCTCGCGCAGAGCTCCACCCTCGATGCCGGCCTCGAGTTCGAGCGAAAGGCCTTCTACCTGCTCTTCTCGACGGAGGACAAGAAGGAGGGGGTCGACGCCTTCATGAGCAAGCGAAAGGCGGTCTTCACGGGCAAGTAGTGACTGTGCCGCTGCGCGTCGAGCACGATGGTGCGGTCGCGGTGCTCACCCTCGATCGCCCCGACGCGCTGAACGCGTTCGACGAGCCGCTCAGCGCGGCGCTCGTCGCGGCCGTGACCGATGCGGCGGCCGACGAGTCCGTGCGGTGCGTCGTCATCACCGGCGCGGGGCGGGCCTTCTCCGCCGGGCAGGATCTCCGCGATCGCGCGAAGGCCCTCGCCCAGGGCATCGAGCTCCGGCTCGGTGACGAGCTGCGCCGGCGGTACCACCCGGTCGTGACCGCGATCCGCGAGATGCGCAAGCCGGTCGTGGCCGCGGTGAACGGGATCGCGGCGGGCGCGGGGTTCGGCCTCGCGGTTGCGTGCGACGTACGGGTGCTGAGCGAGTCGGCCACGTTCCGCGCCGCGTGGTCGAAGGTCGGGCTCGTCCCCGACGCCGCGTCGGCCTACTTCCTCCCGCGGCTGGTCGGCTGGGGCCGGGCGACCGACATCACGTTCAGCGGCGAGCCGATCGCGGCCCACGAGGCCCTCCGCATCGGACTCGCCACGCGCGTCTGGCCGGATGACGTGTTCGCCGATCGCTGGCGCGAGTACGCGCGTGAGCTGGCAGCCGGGGCGACCGAGGCGTACGCGCTCACCAAGGAAGGCCTCAACGCGTCGTGGGATCGCGGCCTCCGCGACTTCCTCGAGCTCGAGGCGGCCCTCCAGGATCGCGCCGGCCGGTCGAAGGACTACGTCGAGGGCGTGCAGGCCTTCCTCGAGAAGCGACCCGCCCGCATGACCGGCTCCTGACAGGCGAAAACGGCTCGCCGGGGTGTCCGCGGGTAGAGTTCGGTCGAACCCAGGCCGGGAGGGATCGAACATGAGCGACCAGAACCATCTCGCGGCGCAGCGTGGGTACCACTACCGGATGTCGCGCCGGGCGTTCCTGATCTCGACGTCCGCGGCCGCCCTCGCGGCGTGCGCGCCGTCCACCTCGACCGGCGGAAACGCGGCATCGAGTGCCGCGGCATCCGCGGGCAAGGCGATGAAGATCGGCCAGCTCCTCCCGTTCACGAAGGTCTACGCGGAGCTCGGAAACTCGATGAAGCGCTCCACCGATCTGTACCTCAAGGCCAAGGGCAACCGGCTGGCGAACCGCCCGGTCCAGGTCATCTACGAGGATGAGGCGAACGACCCTCAGGTCGGACTGGCCAAGACGCAGAAGTTCATCGACCAGGACCAGGTCGACGTCATGCTCGGCGTCGTCGCGACCCCGATCGCGTACGCGATCCGCAACGCGGTCGACAGCGCCAAGATGATCTACATCGCCACGAACGCCGGCGGCAACGCCCTCACCCGCACGACGAACAACTGCACGCCGTCGTGCAAGAGCCCGTACATCTTCCGCAGCTCGTTCAGCTCGTACCAGATCTCGGAGCCGATCGGCGAGTACATGGCGGGCAAGAAGAACGTGAAGGAGGTGTTCACGTTCGTCGCCGACTACGGCTTCGGCACGGAGTCGCAGGCCGACTTCAACACCGGGCTGACGAAGATGGGCGGGAAGGTCACCGGCACGCTGAAGGCACCGCTGGGCAGCGCCGACTTCGTCCCATTCGTGACCCAGCTGAAGGCCCAGCCGACGAAGGACATCTACTCGTTCTTCTCCGGCGCGGATGCGGTGAAGTACATCCAGGCCTGGAACCAGCTCGGCCTGCCGGCCGCCGGGTACCGGATGAACGGCGCGGGCTTCCTGACGGAGCAGGACGTCCTCGCGGTCGTGAAGGAGCAGGCGAACGGCGCCATCACGTCGCTGTTCTGGGCCGTCGAGCTCGACAACCCGGAGAACAAGTCGTTCAAGGATGCCTATCAGAAGGAGTACAACCTCCTGCCGGACGTGTTCGCGGTGCAGGCGTGGGACGGCATGCGCGCGCTCGACGAGGCGCTCCAGCAGACGGGCGGCGACACGTCCGACAAGCCGAAGCTGATCGCGGCCCTCGAGGCCGTGAAGTTCAACAGCCCGCGTGGCGCGTTCGAGTTCGACAAGGACACCCACAACCCGATCCAGGACATGTACATCCGCGAGGTGAAGACCGTGAACGGCCAGGCCGTGAACACCATCAGCGACAAGATCGGCCGAGTCACCGACCCGGGCAAATGACCCTCGCGTGACGTTCGAAGACGCGCTGCAGCAGGCGCTGAACGGCCTCTCGTTCGGCGCCTTGCTGTTCATCCTGGCCGCGGGGCTGTCCCTCATCTTCGGGATGATGGACGTGGTCAACCTCGCGCACGGCGCGTTCTACATGCTCGGGGCGTACGTCGCGCTCTCGGTCACCCGCGCGACGGGCTCGTTCTGGGTCGCGCTCGTCGTCGCGCCGCTGGCCTTGGCGGTGCTCGGGTTGATCGTCGAGCCGCTCCTGCTGCGCCGGCTGCGCGGGCGACACCTGGACCAGGTGCTCATCACCATCGGGCTCTCGCTCGTCATCGCGGACTTCATCCGCCTGCGTGACGACTGGGGCTGGGGCGCGACGGTCCGGTCGCTGCCCGTTCCCCCGGGCCTCGACCATTCGATCCAGGTGGCCGGCAGCGACTATCCGATCTACCGCCTGTTCGTCATCGGCTTCAGCGCCGCGCTCGCACTGCTGCTCTATGCGCTGCACCGGCGTACCCGGCTCGGCGCGCTGGTCCGGGCCGGGGTGGGGGACGCGCAGATGCTCTCGGCCCTTGGCGTCGACACGGACCGGCTGTTCACGTTCACCTTCGCCGTCGGGGCCGGCCTCGCGGGTCTCGCCGGGGTCATCGCGGCACCCGTGTTCGGGCTGCAGCCGGGCATGGACGTCGACGCGCTCATCTACTCGCTCATCGTCGTGGTCGTCGGCGGCCTCGGATCGCTGTCCGGTGCCGTGGCCGGGAGTGCCGTGGTGGGCCCGGCGGACACGTTCGGCAAGGTCCTGGTTCCGCAGTTCGCGCTCGCGCTGATCTTCGCGATCATGGCGCTGGTCCTGCTCTTCCGGCCGACCGGACTGCTCGGCCGCGTGCGCCTGGGCCGATGAGCCGGGCCACCGTCGCGCGCGCGGCGATCGTCCTCGCCGTCTGGGCCGCGCTCGCGACGTTCCCGCAGTGGTCGCAATTCTGGGAGTCATCACGTTTCGCGGCCGGGATCATCCGCCAGATCCTGATCTTCGCGATCTTCGCGAGCTCGCTGAACCTCCTGGTGGGCTACGCCGGCCTGCCGTCACTCGGACATGCCGCCTTCTTCGGCGGCGGCGCGTACGCCGCGGCCATCGCGGCGCAGCGGCTCGGCACCGATCAGCTTCTCGTGAGCCTGGGCGCGGGCGTCGCCGGCGCCGCGCTGCTCGCGCTCGTCGTCGGCTTCCTCGCGGTGCGCGCGCTGGGGATCTTCTTCCTCATGCTCACCCTGGCCCTCGCCCAGATGGTGTTCGCGATCGCGTTCCAGGCCACCGACCTCACCGGCGGCTCCAACGGATTCTCCGGCGTGCACCGGCCGATGCTCTTCGGGATCGACCTGAGTGCCGCGAACGATCTCTACCTGCTGGTGTGCGTGACGTTCCTGCTCGTGACCGTCCTGCTGTGGCGGGTGACCACCTCGAGCTACGGGCGGGTCCTCGTCGGCGTCCGCGAGAACGAGCGCCGGATGCGGGCCCTCGGGTACGACACCCGCACGCTCAAGCTGTCCGCGTTCGTGCTCGCGGGCGCGATCGCGGGGATCGCCGGGGCGCTGTCCGCATACGAGTTCCGATTCGTGTCGCCCAACGACGTCGCCCTGGGGACGTCGGTGACGGGGTTTGTCATGGTGCTCATCGGCGGTGCGGGCACGCTGCTCGGGCCGGTGCTCGGGGCCGCCGTCGTGCTCCTCATCGAGCGGGTCCTTCCGTCGCAGCTGCCGGCGCAGACGATCCTCGGGATCGTCTTCATCCTGTTCGTCGTGTTCGCGCGGCAGGGGATCGTGGGTGCGGTGCGGCGCGTGGCGCGGGCGTGATCGAGATCGGCGCGCTCCGGCGCGACTTCGGCGGGATCAAGGCCCTCGCGGGGGTCGACCTGCGCGTCCCGGCCGGTGAGCGGCGGGCGGTCATCGGGCCGAACGGTGCCGGGAAGACGACACTGTTCAACGTGCTCACCGGTGAGCTCGGGGCGACCGGCGGCACGATGCGCCTCGGCGGGACCGACCTCGGCCGCCTCAGCACGTGGAAGCGGGCGCGATTGGGACTGGCCCGGATGTACCAGCGGAACGAGCTCTTCGATCCGCTGAGCGTGCGCGACAACGTGCTGCTCGCCAGCTCCTCGCTCGGCGGTGCGTATCGCCCGCTGCGATCGCCATCGTCCGCAGAGGTCGCGCAGGCCGCCGAGGTGCTCGCGACGGTCGGGCTCGCCGAACGCGCGGAGGTCCCGGCGCGCGCGCTCTCCCATGGCGAGCGCCGGCAGCTCGAGCTCGCCCTGGCGCTCGCTCGCCGCCCGCGCGTGCTGCTGCTGGACGAGCCGACCGCGGGGATGTCCCCGGCGGAGACCGAACGGATCACCCAGCTCGTCGCGGGGCTCGACCGTTCCCTGACGCTGCTCATCGTCGAGCACGACATGGACGTCGTGTTCCGGCTGGCCGATCGCATCACCGTGCTCCACGAGGGCCGGGCCATCGCGGAGGGCACGCCGGACGAGATCCGCGGCGACCGGCAGGTCCACGACGTGTACCTGGGGAAGGAGGTCCACGCGTGACCGGCCTCGAGGTCCGCGGGCTGCACGCGTATTACGGCGAGAGCCATGTGCTCCAGGGCGTGGATCTCGACGTCCGCGACGGTGAGGCCGTGTCGCTCGTCGGCCGCAATGGCGCGGGGAAGAGCACGACGATCAGCGCGATCATGGGTCTGCTGCGCCCGCGCGCCGGTTCGGTGCGCGTCGGGACCACGGACGTGGCCGGCCGGCCCGCGCATCGCATCGCGCGGGCCGGGGTCGCGCTCGTGCCACAGGGCCGGCGGATCTTCGCCGAGCTCTCGGTGCGCGAGAACCTCCTGCTCGCCGCGCGTCCCGTGGCCGGCGGCTGGGACGAGCGCCGGGTCCTCGAGCTGTTCCCGTCGCTGGGCCGCCGCCTCGAGAATCGGGGTGATGAGCTCTCCGGCGGCGAGCAGCAGATGCTCGCGATCGGGCGCGCCCTGCTGCGCAACCCGGGCCTGCTGCTGCTCGACGAGCCATCCGAGGGGCTCGCGCCGAAGCTCGTGGGGGACGTGGGCGAGGCCCTCCGGTCGATCCGCTCGGCCGGGCTCGCGGTCCTGCTGGTCGAGCAGAACCTCGCGCTCGCGACCCGGGTCGGCGAGCGCATCTACGTCATGAACAAGGGGACCATCGTGTTCGACGGCACCCCGGCGGAGCTTGCCGCTCGGCCCGACATCGAGGAGCGGTACCTCGGTGTCTAGCCCTCCCGGCGTCGGCGACGACGAGCGGTTCATGGCCCAGGCGCTCGACGAGGCCAGAGCCGCGATCCTGCACGGCGACGTCCCGATCGGTGCGCTCGTGGTGCACGAGGGCATCGTGGTCGGGAAGGGCCACAACGCCCGCGAGCTCGATCAGGATCCGACCGCGCACGCCGAGCTCATCGCGCTGCGCGAGGCGGCGAAGACGCTCGGCCGGTGGCGGCTGACCGGGTGCGCGCTCTACGTGACCCTCGAGCCCTGCGCGATGTGCGCCGGCGCGGCCGTGCTCGCGCGCATCGACCTCGTCGTCTTCGCGGCGCCCGATCCGAAGGCCGGTGCGGTCCGCTCCGTGGCGGAGCTGCTCGACGAGCCCAGCCTCAACCACCACCCGAAGTGGCGGCTTGGCGTCCGGCGCGCGGAGGCCGAGGCGCTGCTGTCCGGTTTCTTCGCCGGCCGCAGGGACCGGGACTAGCATCGCGCGGTGAGCCGCCGATCCAACTACGGCGCGGTGTACGGCTCGTGGCTGCCCGGGATCATCCTCATCGTGCTGGGCGCGATCTTCCTCGCCGAGAACTACTTCGGCACGACGCTCCGCAACTGGTGGGCGCTGTTCATCCTGATCCCGGCCGCCGCCACCCTGACGGTCGCGTACGGGCACTGGCGGGATGGCGACACGAGCGCGGCCACCGGGCCGCTCATCGCGGGCGCCGGCTTCGTGTTCCTCACCGTCGCGTTCCTGCTCGATCTGCCCATCGGCCAGCTGTGGCCGGTCTTCCTCATCATCGCCGGCCTCGGACTGCTCCTCGGCCGGCGGGGCTGGACCTAGCCCGTCGCGGCCGCACGCGAGCCGTAGATCGTCCACCACGGTGACGCGGTACGGGCGAGGATGGCGTTCAGGGCCTCGATGTTCGCGACGCCCTCCCGCTCGAGCCACGCCTCGAAGGCTCTGAGGCCCTCCTTCGCGTAGACCGGGATGCCGCGCTGCCAGGTCGCCCGGCCGCAGAGCACGCCCGAGAACTTCGCGCCGGCCTCGCCGGCCCACTCGATCGACTCGTTGAAGACCTCGTTGGTGACGCCCGCGGAAAGGTAGATGAATGGCAGCCGCGCCGCGTCCGAGGCCTCCTTGAAGTGCCGGAGAGCGGTCTTGCGGTCATAGGCGATCTGGCCGGTCGTGTTGGCCTTCGAGCCGCCGACGAACGCCATGTTCACGGGGACCTCGACCTTCAGCACGTCGACGCCGAAGCGAGGCTCGGAGAGCTTCTCCATGTACGCCTGGACCGCCTTCGGCTTCAGCTTCGCGAACTCGTAGCCCTTCTCGTCCATGTCCTTGTCGTACGCGAGCGGCTCGAGGAAGAAGGGGACATCCAGCCCGGCGCACTCCGCGCCGATGCGCTCGATGAAGGCGTGCTTGCGATCGTTCACGTCCTGCTCGTCGAAGGGGTCGTAGTAGAGGAGGATCTTGATCGCGTCGGCGCCGGCCTCGACCAGGCGGCGGACGCTCCAGTGCTCGAGGAGGTCGGGGGTGCGGTTCTGCGGATCGGCGTCGTAGCCCGTCTTCTCGTACGCCAGGAGCACGCCGCTCCCGGGCCGCCGGGCCTTGAGGGCGGGCAGGCCGTACTCGGGATCCATGAGGATGGCGGTCGCGTGCTGGGTGAGGACCTTCGTGACGGCGGTCTTGAACTCGGTGAGGGACTCGCCCGTCGGCTGCCCGCCCTGCTTGCCGATCTCCTTCTTCAAGGACCCGCGCTGATCCATCGCGGCCGCGCGGATCACGCCCCGGTCATCGGCGCACGCATCGATGCCCGCGGCCTTGCCCTTCGTGACCTTCGAGTTCGTCATGACCGCCATCTCTTCACACCCCCTGCGCGACTCAGATGTTAGGCCGCGGCGGCCGCCGTCGCGGTCCGGCTGGGCGCCTGGATCCGCAGCGCGAGGCCCGCGGCAACGACGCCGAATAGCGCGGCCGAGATGAACATGAGGTGATAGTCACCAAGGACCGTGTGCATATACCCGGCGGCGTACGCGGCGATCGCCGCACCGACCATGTGGCTGAAGAAGACCCAGCCGTAGATCGTGCCGAGCGAGGCCCGGCCGTAGATCCGAGCCACCAGGTTCGCCGTCGGGGGCACGGTCGCGATCCAATCGAGGCCGTACACGAACGCGAAGACGTAGAGCCCCTGCACGTCGAAGATGAGCGGCAGGAATGAGAGCGACAGCGCCCGGAAGCCGTAGTACGCGGCGAGCAGCTTGCGGTTGTCGTAACGGTCGGACAGCCAGCCGGATCCGAGCGTGCCGACGATGTTCATCGCGCCCATGAGTCCGACCGCGCCGGCCGCGGTCACCTCGGTGAACCCGTGATCGAGGGCGTGCGGGATGAGGTGGGTACCGATGAGCCCATTCGAGGTGTACCCGCAGATGAAGAAGCTGCCGGCCAGGAGCCAGAAGTCGCCGGTGCGCATGGCCGCGCGCAGCGGGGTCGTGCGGGTGTCCGCGGCGCGCTCTTCGTCGCTCAGCACGAGCTGCTCGCCGTACGCCTTGATCCCGACGTCCTCCGGCTTGTCGCGCATGAACAGGGCGACCGGCAGGAGGACGGCGATCGACACGACGACAAGGAGCTCGATCGCGGCGCGCCAGCCGATGCTCACCGTGAGCGCGGCCATCGCCGGGATGAACACCAGCTGCCCGGTGGAGGTCGCGGCGCCGAAGGCCCCGATGACGAGTCCCCGGTGGGCGCGGAACCAGCGGTGCGCGACCGTCGCTCCGAGGACGTTCCCGACCGCGCCGGTGCCGATGCCGACGATGACCCCCCAGTACGTGAAGAACTGCCACACGTCGTGCAGCGTGAGCATGGCGAGGAGGCCCACGGCCACGAGCGCGCAGCCGAAGAGGATGACCTTCCGCGGTCCGAAGCGATTGACGAGGGTCCCCGAGAGCGGACCACCGAGGCCGAAGGTGAGGATGCTCACGGCGATCGCGGCCGAGATCGTGGCCCGGTCCCAGCCGTACTCCCGCTCGAGCGGCGTGATGAGCACGCCAGGCGCCGCCCGGACGCTCGACGTCACCAGGAGCGCCAGGAACGTGACCGCCACGACGACCCACGCGTAGTGGAAACGCGTGATCCGCATGCCGTCCAGAATAGGGCGGTGCCGGTTGATCGAGCGACGTTCCGCGAGCTCGCGGGTTCGTTCCCGAGCGGCGTCACCATCGTCACGGCCGTCGACCCGAGCGGCGCGCCGCGCGGCCTCACGTCGCAGGCGTTCATCGGGGTGTCGAGCGAGCCACCGCTCGTACTGGTGAGCCTCGATCGCTCGTCGCGAACACTGACCGCGCTCCGCCAGTCCGGGAGCTTCGTCGTAAACGTGCTCAAGGCGGGGAGCGACGAGCTCAGCACGCGCTTCGCGTCGAAGGCCGACGACAAGTTCGCCGACGTGCGGTGGATCCCGTCGGCCGTGGCGGGCGGCGCGCCCATCCTCGTCGACGCGGCGACGGCGTTCATGGAGTGCGCCGTGGCGGACACCGTCGAGGCGGGGGACCACGTCATGTTCATCGGCTCGGTGGAGGGCGGACGGGTCATCGGGGGCCCGCCGCTCCTCTATTACCGCCGCACGTACGCCGCCTGGCCGGAGGAGAAGCCGGCGCCGCCGGTCCTATGAGGCTCTGCACGTTCGACGGGGGCGAGGGACGGCTCACCGGGGTCATCGAAGGCGAGTCGATCCTCCCGCTGCGGGACACGGTCGAGATGCTCGAGCTCATCCGGCGTGGCGCCGGCTGGGCACCCGCGGGGCCGGCGCTTCCGCTGCACAGCCTCCGGCTGCTCGCGCCGATCGTCCCCAAA
>JAXDLF010000219.1:0-23551 GCA_034666765.1 Chloroflexota bacterium | reverse complement strand
GCCGTTCACCTGGGCCATCGGTCCGAACACCGATGCCGCCGGTCTGGCCGGCATCCTCGCGGCCGGCGGGCTGCGCAAGGAGGTCGACGCGCTCATCCTCACCGCGACGATCCCCATCCGCGGCAGGCTGTCGGATCACGATCTGCGATTCGTCGAGGAGCAGGACGAGAAGACGGCCAGCGACGCGATCCGGCTCGATCGCGACCTGGACGGCGACGAGCTCCGCGCCCGTGTCGAGCGGCGGATGCGCTATCTCCGGTGCGCGGAGCGGCGCGGCGGCGGCGTCGTCGCGTACCGGAACCGCCAGGCCGTGGGGTACGGCCGCTGGCGCTACGCGTCCGACGGCGAGACGGTCTACCTGCACACGGCCACCACGCTGCGGCCGCACCGCCGGACCGGCGTGTACAGCGCGATCCTCGGCTGGCGCCTGGCGCGCGCGGTTCGCGACGGCAAGACGACCGCGGTGGTCGTGGCCGAGCGCGGGACCTCGGCGCCGATCCTGATGCGAAAGGGTTTCCGCGAGGTGGGCTCCCGCCAGATCTGGATGAGCGTCTAGCCGACGGCGCGGTCGTCCACGTCCGAGAGCCGCATCGAGAGGACCTTCGAGCTTCCGCCCTCGTCCATCGAGACGCCGTAGAGCGTGTCGGCGGCCTCGATCGTCTTGCGGTTGTGGGTCACGACGATGAACTGCGTCCGGTCGGTCAGCTCGCGGAGCGCCTCGGTGAAGCGGCCGACGTTGCGCTCGTCCAGTGCCGCATCCACCTCGTCGAGCACGCAGAACGGCGTCGGCTTCACCCGGAGGATGGCGAGGAGGAGCGCGGTCGCGGTGAGCGCGCGCTCGCCGCCGGAGAGCTGCGCGAGGCTGCCGATGCGCTTGCCCGGCGGCCGCGCGTAGATGTCGATGCCCGGCTCGTCGGGATCCTCGCTCGTGCGCAGCGAGGCCTGGCCGCCGTTGAACAGCCGCTGGAAGAAGACGCCGAACTCGCGGTCGACCGCCTGGAACGTCGCGCTGAACTGCTCGGCGATCGTCGACGCGAGGTCGTCGGCGAGGGACCGCAGATCCGCGATGGCCTTTTCGAGATCGGCCCGCTGCTCGGCGAGGAACCGGTGCCGCTCCCCGATCTCGCCGAGCTCGGCCGCCGCGAGCGGGTTCACCGGCTCGAGCGCGATGAGCCTGCGGCGGAGCCGCTGCAGATCGCGCAGGGCGTTCGCTTTCTCCTGATCGCTGGGCTCCTCGTCGATCTCGATCGACCGCGGGTCGGGCAGCGGCTCGTCGTCGGGCAGTCCGAGCTCGGCCCGGACCTGCTCCTCGAGCAGCTTCAGCGCGCCCGAGGCGCGCTCCTCCTCGACGCCAACCTTCGATCGTTCGCCGCGCAGCTCCGCGAGGCGCTCGCGGGCCTTCGCCAGACGTTGCTCCGACTCCCGCCGCGAGCCTTCGGCCGCGAGGGATCGCTCGCGCGCGATCTCGGCCGAGCGCGCCGCCTCCTTGGCGTCGGCCGACGTGCGGCCGAGCGTCTCCTGCGCCGACGCGAGCCGCGTCTTCGCGTCGCGCTCCTGCTCGACCAGCGCCCGCAGCCGGGCATCCTCCTCGGCGATCCGCTTCTCGGTGGAGCCGACCTGCTCGTCGAGGGTGTCGCGCAGCCGTACGAGGGACGACCGCCGCTCCTCGCTCGTCGCGGCGTCGAGACGGGCGTCCTCGGCACGCTTGGTGGTCTCGGCGTGCGCGTCGACGGCGACGCGCTCGTCGCGCTGGGTCGCGGCGAACGCCTCGAGCGCGGCGGTGGTGGCGTGCTTGGCCGCGTCTCGCCCGGCGCTCAGCTGCTCGCGCCGCTCGATGAGCTCGCCGCGCTCGCGTTCCACCGCGAGGGCGCGGGCTTCGCCGGCCCGGACGAGGTCGCGCACGTCGGCCTCGGTCCCGGCGAGCGCGTCGGCGGCGACCTCGAGCCGGCCGCGATCGCGCTGCGCGCCGGCAAGCTTCGCCTCGGCCTCGGTGAGCCGGGCGGCCGCCGATTCGCGCTCGACCCCGAGCTGGACCAGGGCCCGCTCCGATGCGTTGAGCTCCTCGCCGAGCCGGCGATGCATCGCCGTCAGGCGATCGGTGGCCTCCTGCTCCGCTGCGGCGCGATCGTCCGGCAGGCGGATCAACCCGGGGGTCACGACCATCCCGTCGATCGTGACGACGATCCCCTCGCGCATCGTCGAGGCGGCGCGGTAGGCGGCGTCGCGCGGGCCGACGAACACGTTCCGGAACAGCGCGCCCGCGACGGCGAGGACGTCGTCGTCGAGCGTCAGGGGGTCGATGAGCCGGGAGCAGCCCTCCGGGATCGGCAGGTCGGCGCGCCCGTTCGGGACCAGCACCGCGACGCGTTTGGCGGTGTCGAGGTCCGCGAGACCATGCGTGTCGCCGGGGAACGCGGCCGCGTCGCCCAGCACCGCGCGGACCGCGAGCCGGAGGTGCGGCGGGATCTCGAGGCGCTCGTGCAGCCAGCGCAGGCCCTTGGGCAGGGCCGCCGGCGCATGTCCGGTGCGCCGCGCCTCGAGCTCCTCCGCGGCACGGGCCACGGCCTCCCGAAGCGCCGTCGCCTGGCCCCGGACGAGGGCGAGGTCGCCGTCGACGCGCTGCAGATCGTTGCGCGCGGCTCCCGCGCGCTCGGCGACCGACTCGGTGAGCCGGCCGGCCTCGGTCGCGGCATCGCGGGCCCGCTCGAGCTCCCGGCCGATCCGGGCGCGCTCACGCTCGCGCTCGGCCCGCTCCGTCGCGAGGGCCGCCGCCTGGTTCGCCAGCTCCTCGTCACGCACGAGCAGCGCGCGATCCTCATCGGTGAGGCGGACCTCGTCGCCTTCGCGGAGCACGTGGGCCCGCTCCGTCTCCACGCGCGCGGCCTGGGCCTCGGCCAGGGCGAGCCGCGTGCGCGACATCTGCTCCTCGGCGAGGCGGGCGGCATCGGCCGATTCGCGTGCCCGCCGGGCCGCGTCGGTCGCCTCGTCGTCGACGGTGCCACGCCGCTCGCGGAGGGCCGCGACCTCCGCGGGCAACGCGGCGAGGGCCGCGCGGCTGCGGTCACGCTCGCTCGCCACGGCCTCGAGGCTCGCGCTCAACGCCGCGATGCGCTCGCGGAGCGAGGCCTCGGCGGCCGCCACGTCCGCGGCGGCGATCCGCTGGCGCTCCTCTTCTTCGCGCGCGGTGCGCAGCTCCTCGTCGGTGCCCGTCGCCAGGGTCTCGGTCTCGGCGACGTAGTCGGCGAGGCGTTCGATCTCGCGGTCGATACCCACGAGCCGCGCGACAAGCTCGTCGCGCTGCGCGGCGGTCGTGCCGAACGAGCTGCGATACCAGCGCAGCGCCCGGCGGCGAAGGTCGTTCCGGATGATCTCGTACTCGGTCCACTTCGCGGCCTGATCGGTGAGCAGCTCCACCCGCGGCCCGATCTCGCGCAGGATGTCGATCACCCGGACCAGCTCGGTCTCGGCGTGCTTCAGCCGCTGCAGCGCGTCTTCGCGCCGAAGCTGCAGCCGGCGCGTGCCGGCGGCCTCCTCGATGACCGTGCGCCGGTCCGACGGCCGGAGGGCCAGCACCTGATCGACGAGGCCCTGCCCGATCACGACGAACGGGTTGTCGGCCAGGTTCGCGCCCGCGAGGAGGTCCTGGAGATCGCGCAGTCGCACGCGCGCGCGGTTCACCAGGTACTCGGCCTCGCCGTTCTTGAACAGCCGGCGGCCGACCTCGATCTCGTTGAACTCGATCGGCAACCGCCGCGACGAGTTGTCGAGCTGGAGGATCGCCTCGGCCATGCCGAGTCCGCGGCGGGTCTCGGAGCCGGCGAAGATGAGCTCCTCGTTCCGCTTCGCCCGGAGGACGCGCGCGTTGTTCTCGCCGAGGGCCCAGCGGATCGCGTCGGCCACGTTCGACTTGCCGGATCCATTCGGGCCGATGATCGCGGTGATGCCCGGCGCGAACTCGAGATGCGTGCGGCCGACGAAGCTCTTGAACCCCGTGAGCGTCAGGGTCTTCAGCACGGCGTTCGCGCCGGCGTTCCCGCCCTCGATGACGGTGAGCTCCTCGGTCATCGCGTCGCCTCGAGCAGCGCCGACGCCGCGTTCTCCTGGGCCTCGCGCTTCGAGCGGCCGGCGCCCCGGGCGTGCAGCTCACCGACGGACACGTCCACCCGGAACTCCCGCGCGTGCTCCGGACCGGTCGTCTCGGTGACGGCGTACGCGGGCAGCGGCAGCCCGTGCCCCTGGGCCCACTCCTGCAGCATGGTCTTCGGCGAGCGGCGCGGCTCGGCCGCCGCGGCCACGATCGTGTCCTTCATCGTCCGCAGCACGAACTCGCGCGCCGGCGCGAAGCCGCCATCCAGGTACACCGCGCCGAGCACGGACTCGTAGAGGCTCGCGCCGAGTCCGACGCGCTGCCGCCCGCCGCTGTCCGTCTCACCGCGGCCCAGGCGCGCGCGATCCGGGAGCCCGAGCCGCTGCGCGAGCTGGGCCAGCGGCGGACCGGAGACGAGCTGCGCGCGCATGGCGGTGAGCTCGCCCTCGGTGGCCTCGGGATGATTCCGGTACAGCAGCTCGCCGATCACCAGGTCGACGACCGCGTCGCCCAGGAACTCGAGCCGCTCGAAGTCCTCGACGCCGTCGCCGCTCGGGTGCTCGTGCAGATACGAGCTGTGGGTGAGGGCGGTCGCCAGCAAGGTTGGATCGCCGAACCTGTACCCGCCGATCTCGTCGTCCGCCATGACTCCTCTCGAATACAGAGAGGCAGCGGCCGTGTGCCGCTGCCTCCCCAGGCCGCCATTTCCGTGCGCCGCGTGGAACGTCAGGCCACGTGTTCCTCGATGTACTCCTGAGCGTCGCCCACGCTCTTGATCTTCTCGGCATCTTCGTCCGAGATCTCCATCCCGAACTCTTCCTCGAGACTCATGATGAGCTCGACGAGGTCCAGGGAGTCCGCGTTCAGGTCATCGACGAACGAGGCCTCGGGCTTCACGTCGGCTTCGTCGACGCCGAGTTGCTCGACGACGATCTTCTTGAGGCGCTCGTACATCTTTTGGTCCGCCAAGAGCGCAAACCTCCGTGCCACAACTTCCACGCCCCGGTCCCGCCCGGTGTCCGGCAAAGTGTCGGGCTAGGCACGCTCGGCCGTCAATCGGCGCTCCCGGGGCGACCGCCGACGGCGGTGGCAAGGACGCCGTTCACGAACTTCGGCGCCGCTTCCGAGCCGAAGAGCTTGGCCAGCTCGACCGCCTCGTCGATGATCACCCCGGCCGGCGCGTCCCCGGACACCCGCAGCTCGTACAGGGCGATACGCAGGACGTTCTTGTCGATCTTGGCCATCTGATCGATCGGCCACTCCGGCGCCAGCGCGGCGATCTCGGCGTCCAGCGCCTTCCGGTTCGCGAGCACGCCGTCGACCAGGTCCCACGCGAAATTCGCCGCTTCCTCGGTGAGGCCGGCCCGGAACGCGCCCCTGGTCCAGGTGTCCTTGGGGTCCCCGCGGTTGAAGTCGATCTCGAAGAGGGTCTGGAGGGCGACCCGGCGCGCGGGATGGCGGCCGGCGCGCTCGACCTTCTTCGCGCCGGTCCGGTCTTTCACGCCGCGCCGATCCGGCTCTGCTCGCCGATGGCGGCGATGAGACCTTGCGATACCGACCGCTCCGCGACGCCGATGGCGTGGCGGAGCATGTTCGCGCGCGCCCGGCCGTGGGTCACCACGGACACGCCGTTCACGCCGAGCAGCGGCGCGGACGCGTACTCGTCGTAGTCGAGCCGGTGGCGGAGCGTGCGCACGCCCCGCGCGGCGAAGACATACGCGACCTTGCCGAGCGCGCCACCGAAGATGTCGTTCCGGATCCCCTCGCGAAAGACGTCCACGACGCCCTCCATCCCCTTCGCGAGCACGTTCCCGGTGAAGCCATCGCAGACGACGATGTCGGTCGTCCCGCGAAGCGGGTCCCCGCCCTCGACGTTCCCGAAGAAGTTGATGTCGGCGGCGCCGGCCAGCAGCGCGTGGGCCTCCTGCTGGACCCGGCCGCCCTTCTCCGACTCTTCGCCCACGTTCATGAGCCCGACCGTCGGCCGATCCACGCCGTGCACGCGCTCCATGAACCGTGAGGCCATCCGCGCGTACTGGAGGAGGTTGGCCGGCTCCGCGTCCATCGTCGCGCCCGCGTCGATGAGGCACGCCGGCTTCCCCTTCGTGGTCGGCAGCATCCCGCACAGCGCCGGCCGGTCGATGCCGCGGATGCGCCCGAGGGTCAGGAGCGCGGCGGCCATCGTCGCGCCGGTGTTGCCGGCGCTCACGACCGCATCCGCCTCGCCGCGCTTCACGAGCGCGGTCGCGATCCCGATGGACGTGTCGGTCCGCCGGCGGAGCGCGCCGGACGGATGCTCGTGCATCTCGACGACGTCGCGCGCGTCGACCACGGTGATGCCCGGCCGCGGCGCGGCGCCGAGCGTTGCGCGCAGCGCCTCCTGGCGGCCGACGAGCGCGATCTCGGCGAGGCCGCCCTCCGCCCGGTACAGCAACGCGCCCCGGACGATCTCGTCCGGGGCGTGGTCGCCACCCATCGCGTCGACCGCGATGCGCATCGCGCTAGCTCGCCGCGGTGCGCTTCTTGGAGCGGATCTTGATCACCTGCCGGCCGCGGTAGGTGCCGCAGTGCGGGCAGGCTTGATGTGACGGCTTCGGGCTCTTGCACTGCGGGCAGGGCACGAGGTTCGCGGCGCGCAGCCGAAGGTGGCTGCGCCGGTCGCCCTGCGCCGCGTGCGGGGTCCGTTTCTTCGGTTCACCGGCCAATTCGTGACTCCCTCTATTCGCCACCGATGATTGTAGGTGCGCGTGACGTGGCAAATGCTGGCGATCGGCGCCTATCGACTGGCCGGTGCGCTGCCGGTCCTGCGGTGGCCGTTCGCCGGTGCGCTCGTCGCGCTGCTGACCGACTTCGGCGACCTCTTCCTCATGGACTGGCTCGGGGGCGTCTCGGACTACCAGCGCTTCGACAAGGTCTGCGACCTCGCGTACATGACGACGTTCGCGGTGGTCACGCTGCGCTGGCGACCGCTGGAGCGCAACGTCGCGCTCGCGCTGCTCGCCCTGCGCCTCGTCGGCGACGCGGTCTTCGAGCTCACCGGCGCCCGCGCGGTGCTCTTCGTGTTCCCGAACCTCTTCGAGTTCTGGTTCATCCTCGTCGCCGCCCGCGACCGCTTCCGGCCGGCGGCGCGGATCGATGGCCGGGTGACGGCCGCCGCCCTCGCCGGCCTGCTCGTCGCGAAAGAGACGCAGGAGTGGCTCCTGCACGTGAACCGCTTCCTCGACACCCTCGTCGCGACCGACGTGGTCGCCGACCTCTGGCACGGGTTGACCGGGCGCTAGGGCTGGGTCTTCCCGATCCGCTCCTTGAGCTGCCGGAGCGCGGTCCAGCGCTCGTCGACCGCCTCGTCGTGCGCGTGCGGCCGCTCGTTCAGGTCGTCACCGCAGACCGGGCAGAGGCCGGCGCAATCCGGCCGGCACAATGCCGCGACCGGGGTGACGAGGATCAGCTCCTCGCGCAGCAGCGGCACGAGGTCCACCGTGAAGTCGGAGCCGATGGTCTTGGCATCGAGGGGCGCCTCGACGATCCCGACGCCCGTGTCGACGGGGATCGTCGCGTAGTACTGCTCGGCGAACTCGGCGTGGACCGGCGTGTCGATCGGCGTCAGGCAGCGCGCGCATTGCGCGGCGACGTGCGCGTCGGCCGCGCCTTCGAAGTACGCGCCGGGATTCGTGTGCGTCGCGTGGAGCCGGGCGTCGATATCCACCACCGAGGCCTCGAGGAGGCCGGCGTTGTCACCGCGGGGGTCGATCGGCGACTCCTCGACCTCGATGTCGACGCGAGTGCCCAACGGCTGCTTCAGCAGAGGCGCGACGTTGATGACCACCGGTTCCCACCTACTCGCGGACTGGTTCGGGTCGTCGCTCCTCGAGCACCTCGAGGCTCTTCTTCACGATCGACAGGGTCTTCACGAGGTCGCTCTCGAGGCGGATGAGGACGTCGGCCGCGTACTGGTCGGCGCCGCGCATCGTCTCGTCCGCCTTCGCCTGCGCGTGCGTCTCGATGTCGCCCGAACGGGTCTCGGCCTCGCGGATGATGGACTGGTCCTGGAGCAGGATCGCGGCCTGCTCCTGCGCCGCGCCGATGATCTGCTCGCCCTCTTCACGGGCCTTCTGGATGACCCGATCGCTCTCCTGGACGATGCGGCGGGCCTGCTTGACCTCCTCCGGGATCGCGACACGCATCTGGTCGATGAGGTCGAGGATGGCGGCCTGCTCCAGGATCACCTGATTCGTCATGGGCAGCTTGCGCGCGTTGACGACGAGCGCTTCCAGCCGCTCGACGAGGAACTGGATGTCCATCGTTACCCTCCCGCGGAAGCCTTCCCACTGTACTGGAGCAGCAGCAGCGTCTCCTCGCCGATCTCCTTCGTCCGCGCGATCCGGAGCGTCGGCGGGATGTCCGGGAGGTGCTTGCGAAGGGCGCGGGCCACCACCAGGCGCTCCGGCGCCGCGACTTTCGCGAGGACCGCGCCGTGCAGGGCCACGTCGGCGAACGGCGGGTCGCAGAAGGCGATGTCCGCGCGGACGGGACCGTCCAGGTACGCGAGCGCATCGGCGCGGACCACGGTGGCCCGCGCGCCGAAGCCGGTCGTCTCGAGATTCGTACGAAGCGCGGCGATCGCCGTCGGAGCCCGGTCGACGAACGTCGCGCGTGCGGCACCCCGGGACAGCGCCTCGATGCCGAGCGTGCCCGCGCCCGCGAAGAGGTCGAGCACCTCCGCATCCGCCAGGACCGGCTCGAGGATCGCGAAGAGCGTCTCGCGGATCCGGTCCGTCGCCGCGCGCGTTCCCCCGCCCTTCGGCACGACCAGGCGCCGTCCCTTCGCTTCGCCGGCGATGACCCTCACGCAAGCAGCTCGACGAGCCGCGCCCGCACCGCATCGGGTCGCTCGAACCACGGGATGTGCCCGGCGTCGGGCAGGCTCTCGAAGCGGGCGTTCGGGATGAACGACGCGAGCTGCCGGGCGGGGTCGGCGGGGCGCGGGTCCCCGCCGGCCGCCCAAACCAACGTCCAGGTGCCGAGCCCCCGCGCGCGCGTCTCCAGCTCGCCGGATGCGACGAGGCGTTGCCAGTCGCGGTTGACGTCGCGGTTGACCGGCCAGTTCGCCGGATACTCGAACACCGGATCGGGCAGCAGCCGTTCGTTGGCCCGGTCGGCGAGATCCGACAGGGCCAGGAGGCGCATGGCCTCACGATCGAGCGAGCCCTCCGGGTCGGGTGTGTCCGCGAGCCGCAGCTCGCGGAGTTCGTCCATCCGCGCACGCTCCGCGGCCGTGAGCCGAGCGGCCACGGCGTCCCGGTGCCGCGCCTGCCAGCCGTCGGCGATGCCGGTGCCGCACCACAGCACGAGCCGCTCGACGCGCTCGGGATGCTCGCTCGCGTACAGGAACGCGAGGGACGCGCCGAAGGAATGGCCGATGAGCCGAACGCGCTCGTCGTGCCAGCCCGCGCGCAACGACTCGAGGTCGGCGACCAGCGTGGCCATGTCGTACGGCGGCACCGCGGCCGTCCGGCCGCAGCCGCGCTGCTCGTAGCGACGCACGCTGTAGCGATCGGAGAGCATCGCCGCGACCGGACCGGTGTAGTCGCAGATGCCCGGACCGCCGTGGACGAGCACGACCGGCGGCCCGCTCCCCACCGTCGCCGTCCACGTCCGGCAGCCATTCACGTCGACGAACGACTCGGTCACGCCAGCGCGTACCGGCGCCAGAGGGCCTCGACGGCCGCGGCGAGGCCGGCGTGCTCGGGACGCTCCAGGGTCGGATCGTCCGCCAGGACGGCGTCGGCGTCGGCCGCGGTCTCGCTGGCGAGACGTGGATCGACGTCGCTCAGGTCGACGATCCGCAGCTCGGAGATACCGTGCTGCTCGTCGCCGAGGAACTCGCCGGCGCCACGGATGTCGAGGTCGCGCTGCGCGAGCGCGAACCCGTCGAGCGGCTTTCCGTCCTTGCGCTCGATCATCGCCGCGAGGCGCTCCGAGTCGCCGGCGTCGTCGCTGACGAGCACGGCGAACGACCGCTTCTCGCCCCGCCCGATGCGGCCCCGCAGCTGATGCAGCTGGGCGAGCCCGAAGCGCTCCGCGCCGAGGATGACCATGACCGTGGCATTCGGGACGTCGATCCCGACCTCCACGACCGTGGTGGCCACCAGCACGTCCAGCTCGCCTCCGGCGAACGCCCGCATCACCGCGTCGCGCTCCTTGGCGGGCATGCGGCCGTGGAGGAGGGCGATGCGGAGGCCCGTGAGCGCACCCTGCCGCAGCTCCTCGAACGTGCTGATCGCGCTCGGCGCGTCGTCCTCGCCGTCCGCCGGATCGATCCGCGGCGTCACGATGAACGCCTGGTCGCCGCGCGCGATGTGCTCGCGCAGCCACGGCCAGACCTTCGCGAGCGCCTCGGGCGGGCGAACCTCGGTGCGGATCTCCTGCCGCCCCGCGGGCAGCTCCTTCAGCACCGAGAGATCGAGATCCCGATAGATCGTCTGGGTCAGCGTGCGGGGGATCGGCGTGGCCGTGGTGAGGAGCAGGTGCGGGTCGACGCCCTTCTCGCGGAGCGTCGTCCGCTGGCGGACGCCGAACCGATGCTGCTCGTCCACGACGGCGAGGCCGAGCTTCTTGAACGCGACGCCCTCGACCACGAGCGCGTGCGTCCCGACCACGACATCGACCGTGCCGTCCGCGAGTCCGGCCAGGATCTCGCGGCGATCCGGAGCGCTGACGCTCGAGGTGAGGAGCCGCACGGACGGGCCGCCGGCGGCGAACAGCGTCGACAGCGTGCGGAAATGCTGCTCCGCGAGCAGCTCCGTCGGCGCCATGAGCGCGGCCTGCGTCCCGGAGGCCACCGCGATCCGCGCCGCGAGCGCCGCGACGACGGTCTTGCCCGAGCCGACATCCCCCTCGAGGAGCCGCGACATCGGAATGGTCCGCGCGATGTCGGATCGGATCTCCCCGAGCGCGCGCACCTGATCCTCGGTGAGGACGAACGGGAGGGCCGCCACCCAGGCCCGCAGGTCGGCATCGGCTGCGTCGAGCTTCGGGGCCTTCGCGTTCTTCTGCCACCGCGCGCGCCGCTGGGCGAGACCGAGCTGCAGGGTGAGCAGCTCGTCGAACGCGAGGCGGCGGCGTCCCTCGATGAGGCGCGCCTCGGTCGACGGGAAGTGGACCTCCTTCAACGCCTCGGGCAGCGGCAGGAGCTCGCGCCGTTCGCGGATGGCGGCCGGAAGCCCATCGGGGACCTCGGTCACGACCGGCGAGCGCTTCGGTCCGCCCTCGACGGCGGTGTGCAGCCAGCGCCGCAGGTTGCCCTCCTTCAATCCCTCGGTGAGCCGGTACACCGGTACCAGCCGTCCGGTGTGGACGCGCTCCGCGTCGGCGGCTTCGACCTTCGGGTTCGCGAGCTGCAGCGACCGGCCGAACCAGGTGGCCTTGCCCGACAGCCGGATGAGCTGCCCCTCGCGAAAGCGCTCCTTGATGAACTGCCGGCCGAACCACGTGGCTTTCACCCCCGACGGGCGCAGGTCCGCCGGATCGAGCAGCTCGACCTCGGTCAGCATCTGGCCGCGCGCGGTGCGCCGCTGGCCGATCGAACCGACGACGGCCTCGGTGGTCTGCTCACGCTCGGCGAGCAGGTGCCGGACCGGGCGAATGTCGGCGTAGTCGAGGTAGCGCGTCGGGAGATGCCACAGCAGCTCGCCGATCGTTCGAATGCCGAGCCGCTCGAGCAGCTTGACGGATTCGTCGCCGACGCCCGGAAGCACCCCGACCTTGAGGTCGAGGCTCGTCGAATCAGTCCGTGACGACACGGGGTGCTCCGCGGGCGTGACCGCGACGACTACGTCGCGCGGTTGGATGCTCCCGGCTCAAAGCGGCTGGTGACGACGATGTAGTACACGGCGGCGAGAACGAGGAGCGACACGATCGATCCCGCCCCCGACCCGGTCAGAAGCCCGAACACGATGCCGAGCGCGTACACGACACAGCCGTAGATGACCCAGCGCTTGCCTTCCGCGTCGCCGCGATACATCTGGTAGCCGCCGTACGCCGTGAGCGCCGCACCGGCGAGGCTCCCGATCAGACTGAGAACCAGGAGCGGCACGACACCCGAAAGCGCCAGGGCGACGGGCAGTCCGATCAAGCCGAACAGCAGTCCGATGCCCCCGAGGATCGCGAGGATCAGGCCGACGGTCTTCGCGTTCGCGTGGAACGTCGCGGTCCGCGCGAACGGCGGATCGAGCAGTTGATCGAGCACCCAGTTCCTCCTCCAGCGAGCGCCCGGCAGCCGGATGCGGCCCCGAGCGTCGGCGACAGGATACCCCGCTACTCGGCGGCGACGATGAATGGGTAATGCGGTTGGCCGCCGTCGACGACCTCGACCTCGGCGCCGGGGAAGGCCGCGCGAAGCCGCGCCGCGGCGGCGTCCCGGCGCGCGACATCGACGCCCGCGCCGACGTACAGCGTGAACAGGGCGGCCTCGGTCAAGGTCTGGGCGGCGGTCACGAGCGCGGTGAGCTCATCCTCGGCGTGGGCCACGAGCCTTCCGTCGAGGAGCGCCAGGTGCTCCCCTTTCCGAACGCGCTGCCCGTCGACCTCCGCGTCGCGGATCGCCGCGGTGACCTCGATCGCGTGCGCCCGTTCCGCGGCATCGCGCATCGTCGCGAGCGCCTCATCGGGTGGCTCGGCCGCGTCCCAGCTGGCCAGCGCCGCCATGCCCTGCGCGACGTTCCGTGCGGGGAGGACGGTGACGTCGATCCCCTCGGCGAGCCGCGCGGCCTGCTCCGCGGCGAGGACCACGTTCTTGTCGTTCGGAAGGACGACCACCTGCCGCGCGTTCGCGCGCTTCACCGCGTCGAGGAGCTGCTCGGTCGACGGGTTCATCGTGGCGCCGCCGCGCACGACCTGCGCGCCCAGCGAGGTCGCGATCCGCGCGAGGCCGTCGCCGGGTACGACCGCCACGACCGCGAGGGCGACGGGCTCCCGGGACGGAGCGGGCACGACGATGCCGGTCGCCGCCTCGTGCTCGGCCGACATCGCGTCCAGGTCCTCGACGACCACGTCGCTGATCCGGCCGGCACTCGTGGCGATCCGGATGATCTCGCCGGGGTGGAGCGTGTGCACGTGGATCTTCGCGACCGTCTCGTCGCCGACGACGAGCACGCAGTCCGCGCCGAACTCCAGCATCTCGTGGCGGATCGCGTCGACCGTGCGCGACGGTCTCGTGATCAGACATTGCACGTCGTACGCGCCGGCCCACGAGGCGGGCTCGTGCTCCGCGGGCGCGGCGGCCCGACGAGCGACCGCTGCGTCCGCGGACGCGCGCGCGGGCGCGGAGCCCGCGACCCGTCCCTGGAGGACGGCGAGCGCTCCGTCGAGGAGGAGCCAGAATCCGCGCGCGCCGGCGTCGACGACTCCGGCCGCCGCGTTGACCGGGTTGTCCTGCATCGTCCGGTCGACGGCCGCGCGGCCGCGGTCGACCGCGGCGGCGAGAAGGCGTTCGGCATCACCCTGCTCGTGGGCGACGGCCTCGCGCATCTCCGCGAGCGCGCTGAGGATCGTGCCGGGGGCGGGCTTCGTCACCGCGGCGAAGGCGTAGGACTCCGCGAGCTCGAATGCCTTCCGGAGGTCGGCTCCGTCGTCGCTCCAGGCGTCCTTCATCCCGCGGATGATCTGACTGAGCAGCACCCCGCTGTTGCCTCGCGCGCCCATCAGCGCGCCGTGCGCCGCGCCCGCGAGGATCGCCGTCGGACGCGGCTCGGCCTTGCGCGCGTGCTGCAGGGCCGTTCGCATGGTGTGGAGCATGTTCGTGCCGGTGTCGCCATCGGGAACGGGATAGACGTTGAGCGCGTTGACCTCGTCGACGCTGACCTCGAGCCGGGCGGACGCGGCTTCGAGCGCGGCAAGGAGCGCCGCCGCGTCACAGCGTGTTACGATGGTCGGACTTTACCAGCCCGCGACACCGTCGCGGCGCGCTTTCGTTGAGGTGATTCGCTGATGCCACGTGCCTGCGCGATCTGCGGAAAGTCAGCGGCTTTCGGCTCGAACGTGAGCCACTCGAAGGTCCATACCGCCCGCCGGTTCGACGCCAACCTCCACACCGCGATGATCAACGGCGAGAAGCTGCTCGTCTGCACCCGCTGCCGCCGCACGACGACGAAGCCGGCGCGGATGGCGAAGAAGGCGGCCAAGGCCGCCTCCTAGACCGTCGCGAGCACGGTACCTCGGGGCTCTTCCACCTTCAGCTGTCCGCAGCCGGCCGCGATGTCCTGTCCCTTGCTGATCCGCACCGTCGCGGCGATGCCACGCTCGACGAGGATCCGGGCGAAGCGCTCCATCGTCTCGATCGGCGGGCGCTTGAAGCCGCCCGGTCCGGCGTTCACCGGGATGAGGTTCACGTGGTAGTCCCCGGTCCGGCCGGCCCGCGCGATCCGTTCGGCGAGCTCCCGCGCCGCGTCCGCTGAATCGTTGACGCCGGCGAGCAGCACATACTCGAAGGTGACTCGCCGCTTCGTTCGCGCGACGTAGCGCGCGGAAGCGGCGAGGACCTCGTCGATGCCCCACTTCCGGTTGATCGGCATGATCGCGCCGCGAGTCGCGTCATCCGCGGCGTGCAGGGACACCGCGAGATTGATCGGCAGCCCTTCGCCCGCCAGCGCGTCGATCTTCGGCACGACGCCGCACGTCGAGATCGTCAGCCGCCGCGGGCTGATCCCGAATCCCTCGGCGGCGATGAGGGCTCGCGCGGACCCGATCGTCGCGTCGTAGTTGTTGAACGGCTCGCCCATCCCCATGTACACGACGTGCGACACCCGCTCGCCGCGCGCGGCGAGCTCGCGCTGCCAATGGCGGACCTGATCGACGATCTCGCCCGCGGTGAGGTTGCGGATGAGCCCCATCTCGCCGGTGGCGCAGAACGCGCAGGCCATCGGGCACCCGGCCTGGGTCGAGATGCAGACCGAATTCCGGGCGCCGTGGTGCGGCATGAGCACCGTCTCGATCCGATGGCCGTCGTGCAGCTGGAGCAGGACCTTCCGCGTCTCGCCGTCCGCGCTCGCCTGTTCGATGACCGGCTCGACGCTCGACCAGCGGAACGATGCCGCGAGCGCGTCGCGCAGCCCCTGCGGGAGGTCGGTGAGCTCGCCCCAGCTCGCGGCGCGGGTGTGCGTCGCGTGGCGACGGATCTGCTTGCGCCGGTAGGCCGGCTGATCGCGCGCGGCCAGCCACGCCGCCAGGCCGGCGTCACTCACCTCGCTGATCGCGGGACGCGGGTCGTTCACCCATCGAGGGTACGGGCTAGGACGGCAGCCGCGCCTCCGGCGCGAGGTCGCGCAGTCCGCGGGCCCATTCGGCCGAGCTCATCGCGCGCTTGCCGGCGGGCTTCACGTCGTCCAGCCGCAGCCAGCCGGCGCCGGCCGCGACGTGCGGAACGCCGTCGCGCAGCTCGAATGTGCCGTGCTGGACACCGCGGCCACCGGCCACGGACGCGCGCAGGACGCCGAGCCGCTGCCCGTTGAACGTCGTCCAGGCCCCCGGCTCCGGGGTCATCGCCCGAACCCGCCGGGCCAGCACGTTCGCGGGCTCGGTGAAGCGGAGCTCGCCGTCCGCGCTCGTGAGCTTCGCCGCCCACGTCGCGCGCTGCTCGTCCTGCGGTATCGCCGGGCGCTTCCCGGCCATGTAGTCGGGCAGGTCGCGCCGGAGGAGCGCACCCCCGACCTCCGCCAGCCGCTCGGTCAGCGACCCGGCCGTGTCCTCCGGGCCGATCGGGACGCGGCCCTGCGACACGATCGGGCCGCGATCGAGGCTCGCGGTGCCCTCCATGAGCGTGACCCCGGTCTCGCTGTCCCCGGCCAGGATCGCGTGGGCCACCGGCGACGCGCCCCGCCAGCGCGGGAGCAGCGACGCGTGCACGTTCAGCGCCCGACCGTGCACCGCGTCGATCAGTCGGCGCGGGATGAGGTTGCCGTACGCCGCCCACACCAGCGCGTCCGGGCGAAGGGCGATGAGCTCGGCCGCCGCATCCGCGTCGAAGAGCACCGGCTGGCGAAGCGGCAGGCCGAGCTCGAGCGCCCGGCGCTTCACCGCGGACGGCTCGACCCTGCCCCGATCGCCCGCGCGATCCGGCTGGGTCACGACCGCGGCGATCTCGAGCGCGCCTTCGTCGGCGAGAACCGCGAGCGCGCCGAGCGACGGCACCGCGAACGCGGGCGTGCCCAGGAACACGACTCGCGGCATCAGCGCGAAGTCGCTCGCTCCATCTTGTTCTCACCGTGGCCTTCGGCCACGTCGGCCGAAGGCTCGTCCCGGGCGTCGTCCGGCTCGACCGGGAACAGATCCTTGCGGGTGCGGAGCCGGTCGACGTACAGGATCCCGGCGGTGTGATCGGTCTCGTGCAGCATGCACTGGGCCCCGAGACCCTCGCCCTCGATCGTGAACTTCTTCCCGGTGATGTCGACGGCGGAGACCCGGGCGACGATCGGCCGCTCGAGCATCCCGTACAGGCCGCGCACCGACAGGCAGCCCTCGCTCAGCTCGTCGAGCTCGGCGCTCTGGAATTCGACCTCGGGATTCACCGCGACGATCCCGACGTCGTCGACGTCGATGATGACGACGCGAAGGGGGACGCCGATCTGCTGCGCGGCGATGCCGATGCCGTGCGCTTCGACCATCGACGCGAACATCCGTTGGACCAGCGGCTCGAGCTCCTTCCGATCGATGCGCGGCTTCTTGCCGGGCGCATGGAGCACCGGGTCGCCCACCTGGCGCACCTCGACCGCGTGCTTCGTGACGAAGTCGGGCGCCGACCAGCGCTCGCGGCGGCTTCGGTCGATCACCCACGGGCTGCCCTTCGTGACCCGGATCCGCGGGTCGTGCGGCTGGGCATCGAGCTCGAGCTCGTCGGCGTTGGCGGTCGCGCCCTCCGGCGGTTGGCTCTCCATCATCGAGACGCTACCCGAGCAATGTCATGGGGTCCACGTCGACGGTCCACTCCGGACCCGGATCGGCGCGGTCGAGCACCGCGGTGGGCCGATCGCCACGCAGCACGAGCTGGGCCCGATAGCTCCCGGCCCGCTTGGCCGCGAACGCGGGCGCCGGGCCGAGCACGTCGGCGTCGCCGCGCGCCGCCGCGCGCAGCGTTGCCGCGAGGTCCGCCGCACGACGTTCCACCGTCGCCTCGCGCGCGGCGGAGGTCTGGAGCAGGACCAGCCGGCCGTACGGCGGATACCCGAATCGCCGGCGCGTGCGAAGCTCGTGCTCGGCGAAGGTCGCGTAGTCGTGAGCCGCCGCCGCGGTGATGGCGTAGTGATCCGGTAGGTACGTCTGCAGGATCCCGTCGCCGCCGACCGTCCCGCGCCCCGATCGGCCTAGCACCTGCGTGAGCAGCTCGAAGGTCCGCTCGGCGGCCGTGAAGTCCGGCAGGTTGAGCTGGGTGTCCGCGTTGACCACCCCGACGAGGGAGACGCCCGGCAGATCGAAGCCCTTCGCCACCATCTGCGTTCCCACGATCACCTGGGCCTGGCCGCTTCGCATCCGCTCGTACATCGCCGCGTGCGCGCCCTTCGCCTTCACCGCGTCGCGGTCCATGCGCACGAGCCGGGCCGTCGGGACCGCCGCACGGACGTCCTCCTCGACCCGCTGGGTCCCGACCCCGAGGTGGCGGATGCGCGCCGACCCGCAGTGCGGACACGTCGCGGGTGGCCGGGGCTCCTCGCGGCCGCAGCGATGACACACCAGCCGGCCATCGGCATGCAGCGCGAACGGGATGTCGCACGCCGGGCATGGCACGACGTAGCCGCAGTCGCGACAGAGCACGACGGTCGCGAAACCGCGGCGATTCAGGTAGAGGATCGCCTGCTCGCCCTTGGCGACGGTCTTGACCAGGGCCGTCCGCAACGCCGACGAGAGCGTGGATCGATTGTTCGCCTTCAGCTCGAGACGTAGGTCGACGACCGTCGTCTTCGGCAACGGGAGATCGAGGACCCGCGCCGGAAGCTCGAGCAGGGCGAGCTCGCCGGCCTTCGCCGCCGCGTACGTCACGACCCGGGGCGTCGCGCTGCCGAGCACGACCGCGGCGCCGGACAGCCGCCCGAGCTCGAGGGCCGTATCCACGGCGTGGTAGCGCGGCGCGCTCTCCTGTTTATAGGAGGGCTCCTGCTCCTCGTCGACGACCACGAGGCCCAGCTTCTCGATCGGCGCGAAGAGCGCCGACCGTGACCCGACGACGACGTCCGCGGTCCCGTCGAGGACCCGGCGCCACTCGTCGTAGCGCTCGCCCGCCGAGAGCGCGCTGTGCAGCAGCGCGACACGCTCGCCGAAGCGCGCGACGAACCGCGCGACGACCTGCGCCGTGAGCGCGATCTCCGGCACGAGCACGATCGCCCCGAGGCCGCGCGCGAGCGCCTCGGCGGTCAGGCGGAGGTAGACCTCGGTCTTGCCGCTGCCGGTGACGCCGTGGAGCAGGAAGCCGCGCCCGCTGCCCATGCCGGCGATGGCCGCGCTGATGGCCGCGGCCTGCGGCGCGGTCGCGGGCATGTCGCGCGAGAGGTCCGCTTCGCTGAGGCGGAACTCCACGGGCACCCGGCGGACGCCACGCACGCCGCGGATCGCCAGGTCGCGGGCCGCCAAGCTCCTGGCCGCGTCCGCGGTGCCGCCGGCCTGGGTCAGATCGTCGGCGGTGACCGCGCCCGCCGCGAGCGCGCGCAGCGTCACACGCTGGCGCGCGCCGAGGCGCGGCGTCCCGCTGGCCAGCGCCGCGTGCCCCGCGGGCGTGATGCCGAACACGGACTCGGTCCGCTCGCCGCGGGCCGCGGGAAGCCCGCTCCGGGCGCGGGCCGCGAGCGCCGGTGGAAGCATCGCGCGCACCGCGTCGGCGAGCCCGCACCGGTACGTCGTCGCGATCCAGCGGCCGAGCGCGAGCTGGCGGTCCGACAGCAGCGGGATGGGATGCACGAGCCCGTCGAGCGGCTTGAGCTCGCGCGCGGCGGGCACGCCCAGCTCGACCACGACGCCATGCACCGCACGCGCGCCGAACCCGGCCCGCACGAGATGGCCGATCCGGACGTCGAGGTCATCGGGTACGCGATAGGTGAACGTGCGCGCGGGACCGCGCAGGCCGGCGAAGACCGCGACTTCAGCGGTGCGGGTCAAAGCTCGTAGTGTCGCGGTCGCTTCGCCTCCTTCTCGATGATCGACGCGATCTCCCGCACCGTCTCGTCGATCTTCCCGTCCTCGTTCACGACGACGTAGTCGTACTCCGGCGCCGCCGCCATCTCGATCTCGGCGTTGCGCAGGCGCAGCTCGAGCTGCTCCGGTGTCTCGGTGCCGCGCGCGAGGAGCCGGCGGCGGAGCGAGTCGACGGATGGCGGCATGATGAAGATGGTCAGCGCCTCGGGCAGGAGGGCCTTGATCTTCCGCATCCCTTGCGGCTCGGGCTTGACGATGACGACCCGATGCGCTTCGAGGGTGTCGGCGAGCGCGTCGCGCCGGACGCCCTTGAAGTCACCGTGGACCATCGACCACTCGAGGAAGTTGCCCGCCTCGATCTCCTCGCGGAACTTCTCGGGCTCGTAGAAGTAGTAGTGCTTGCCGTGGATCTCGCCGGGCCGCGGCTTGCGGCTCGTCGCGGTCACGTAGAGGACGGCGTCGGGCACCGCCCGCAGCAGGCGCTCGATGACGGTGTCCTTTCCTGCCCCGGACGGCGCGGAGATGATGACGAGGAGACCTCGGCCGTCGACGCTCAGCGAACGTCTCCGAACGGCGGCGCGGTGCCGGCCGGCGTGCCGAGCGCGTCGAGGTAGGCCCGCAGCTCGTCGGCGAGCGGTGCGGTGAACGTCCGTGGTCCGGCATGCGGCAGGTTCACCGACAGCCGCCAGGCGTGCAGGAACTGACGATCCAGACCGTCGCGCTCCACGCTCTTTCGTCCATACACCGGGTCGCCAACGATAGGGAGTCGCGCGAAGGCCAGGTGAACCCGGATCTGATGGGTCCGTCCGGTGACCGGCTTCACGTGCAGGAGGGCGCGGCGCTCGGTCCCGCTGCCGTACGTGGCGATGCGGGCGAAGCGGGTCGTCGAATCGCGCCCGCCGGCACGGACGACCATCCGGCGACGATCGACGGTGTCTCTGGTGATCGGGGCCTCGATGACCGCCGGCTGGTCCCCGGGATCGCCCCAGACGAGCGCCAGGTACTCCTTCTCGAAGCGACGCCCCTGAAGCTGCCGCGCGAGCGCGAGCTGCGCGACGTCGTTCTTCGCGATGATCATCACGCCGCTCGTGTCCTTGTCGAGCCGGTGCACGATGCCCGGCCGGGCCGCGTCGCGGCCCGTATCCGCCGTGATCTTCCCGACCACGGCGTTCACGAGCGTCCCGGTCGCGTGCCCGTGCGCCGGGTGCACCACGAGCCCGGCCGGCTTGTTCACCACGAGCGCGTCGTCGTCCTCGTACAGCACGTCCACCGGGATGTCCTCGCCCAGGAGCGACAGGGCCGGCTCGGCATCGGGCACGTCGACCACGAGGGCCTCGCCCGAACGGATCTTGTACGCCGGCTCGACCGCGGCGCCGTTGGCCGTCACCCGGCCGTCCCGCGCGAGCCGCTGGATCGCGCTGCGGCTGAGCTGGGTGTGTTCGGCGAGGAATCGGTCGACCCGCTGTCCCGGCGCGTCCGCCTGCAGCTCGATGCGCTCGGCCACTACGCCACGGCTCGGGTCTGCCGGCGTTCCTGCCACCAGAGCAGCGCGGTGACGGCGATGATGCCGACGACGATCGACGAGTCCGCGACGTTGAACGCCCAGAAGCGCGGGCCGCCGGGGATCCCCACGTCGACGAAGTCGACCACGTAGCCCTGGCCGATGCGGTCGACGAGGTTGCCGAACGCGCCGCCGAGCTGCATCCCGAGGGTCGCGGCGATGAGCCCGGAGTCCGCTGCGAGGCGCCGGTAGTAGTAGACGATCGCGATCACGGCGCCGACCGACAGGAACGACAGGAGGGTGGTCCCGCCGGGCAGCAACCCGAATGCCGCGCCCGTGTTCGTGACGTGACTGATGCGGACCCACTGCCCGACGACCTCGACCGACGATCCGATCGGCACGGCCGAATCGACCGCGATCTTCGTGATCCGATCGAGCACGAAGACGACGACCGCGACGACCGCTACGAGGACGATGCGACGGGGGGTCACCCGATCGATGCTATCGGTGGATCACCCGCCCGGTTTGGTGACCATGAGGACGATGATGGCCACGAGGAGCACGGTGACGACCGGGCCCATCGCCGCCAGCCGCTTGGCCGTCGCGACGAACTCCGGCGTGGGCGGCCCGGCCTTGGCGATCTCGATCATCCGCGCGAGCCGCTTGTTCTGGCCGAAGATCGCGAGATAGAAGGCCGCCGCGTAGAGGAGGATCCCGATCCAGAGCCAGTAGTGACTGAAGAAGTTCACGTTCCAGCCGGAGACGAAGATGAGCGCAAGGCCGCTGAGCGGCTGGACCGCGACGGCGACCGGCACGACCATCTTCTGCTCGATCGCGTGCATCGCCTCGAGCAGCGCCATCCCGCCCTGCGGGCCGGCCTTGGCCGACATCGGGCCGAGGATCGCGAAGGCGAACGTCGGACCAAACCCGACGATCGCCCCCAGGATATGGATCAGCAGCAGGATCGCGATGAGTAGGCCGGTATCCACGTGGTTCTCCTCCATTGAGTTGCCGGGATGCGCGCGGGGACTAGGCGGTGACCATTCCCCCATCGACGACGAGGACCTGGCCCGTAATGTATGCGGCTTCGTCCGAGACGAGGAACGCGATGGCGTTCGCGACATCCTCGGGGGTGCCGAACCGCGCGAGCGGGATCTGCTTCAGCATCGCGTCCTGGACGTCCTGGGGGACGACGCTCGTGAGGTCCGTCGGCACGAACCCCGGCGCGACGGCGTTGGCGGTGATGTTCCGGCTCGCCATCTCCCGGGCCACGGTCTTGGTGAACGCGATCAGTCCGGCCTTGGCCGCGCTGTAGTTGGCCTGGCCGGCGTTGCCCATGACGCCGGCGATGGACGACACGTTCACGATCCGGCCGGCGCGCTGCTTCATCATCGGCCGCATCGCGGCCTTCGTGATGAGGAACGCGCCACGCAGGTTCAGGTCGAGGACCGCGTCCCACTCCTCCGCCGACATCCGGAGGAGCAGGTTGTCTCGGGTGATGCCGGCGTTGTTCACGAGGATGTCGAGCTTCCCGCCCCCGAACGCGAGGGCTTCCTTCACCACGCGGTCGGCATCCGCGTCCACCGAGACGTCGCCCTGGACCAGCGCACCCTGGGAGCCGGCGCCCTCGACGGCGCGCTTGGTCTCCTCCGCCGCGGCGGTGTTGCCCTTGAAGTTGATCGCGATCCGGGCGCCATCGGCCGCGAGGCGGATCGCGGTGGCTCGCCCGATGCCGCGCCCCGCGCCGGTGACGAGCGCGGTCTTGCCCTCGAGCCGGGGCATCAGGCCTTGGTGAAGATCAGCGTGGCGTTGTGCCCACCGAAGCCCATCGAGTTCGACAGCGCCGTCTTGATCGCCTTGGGCCGCGCGGTATTCGGCACGTAGTCGAGGTCGAGGGCCGGGTCCGGGGTCGTGTAGTTGATCGTCGGGGGGACGCAGCCGTCGCGCATCGCGAGCAGGCAGGCGATCGCCTCGATCGCGCCGGCCGCCCCGAGGAGGTGGCCGGTCATCGACTTCGTCGACGAGACGAGGAGCTTGTACGCGTGCGCGCCGAAGACCTGCTTGATCGCGGCGGTCTCCTCGCGGTCATTCGGCTGCGTCGACGTGCCGTGGGCGTTGATGTAGTCGATGTCGGTCGGCTCGAGCTTGGCGCCGGCGAGCGCCATCCGCATCGATCGCGCGTTCCCCTCGCCCTCGGGCGACGGCGAGGTGATGTGATACGCGTCGGCCGTCGCGCCGTAGCCGATGAGCTCGCCGTAGATGCGCGCGCCCCGGGCGAGCGCATGCTCGCGCTCCTCCAGGACCACCGCGGCGCCGCCCTCGGACAGGGTGAAGCCGTCGCGGTCCTTGTCGAACGGCCGTGAGGCGTGCTCGGGGTCGTCGTTCCGTCGGGACATCGCGTGCATCGAAGAGAACGCGCCGATCGCCAGCGGCAGGACCGCGGCCTCCGCGCCGCCCGCGACCATGATGTCGGCCTGGTCGCGCTGGATGATCGCCGCGCACTCGCCGATGGCGTGGGCGCTCGACGCGCAGGCCGACACGTGGGTCAGGTTCGGGCCCTTGAGGCCGAACTGCATCGACACCTGCGCCGACCCGGCGTTGGCCATGAGCATCGGTACGAGGAACGGCGAGAGCCGGCTCGGTCCGCGCTTCTCCATGAGCAGCACCTGCTCGACGAGCGTCTCGAGGCCACCCACGCCGGTGGCGATGGAGACGCCGATCCGCTCCGGCTCCTTGGCGATGTCGAGCTTCGCGTCCGTCATCGCCTGCGATGCCGCCGCGACGGCGAA